>JAESQG010000047.1 GCA_016765265.1 Pseudomonadales bacterium
AACCCTACATTCCACAGGCCAAAAAGCATAGCCGGCATCAAACAAAACCACACCGTCATCATAATTCGTTTTAAGTCTATACCGTCCCGCACATGCGATCCCGCATGGGTAACGGAATCGGGGCTGTACAACATGGTGTCGAACATCTCGTAAAAGACAAAGTACTTCTCGTATTTGCCGCCTTTCTCAAAATAAGGCTCAAATTTGTCTAATATCTTACGCAAACGCAACATTAGCTTTCCTTCTCAATCAAGGCTAAATTTTCTCGAAGGATGGCTCCATACTCATATTTGCCTGGGCAGCAATAGGTACAAAGCGCTAAGTCTTCTTCATCCAGTTCCAAACACCCCAGGTCCACTGCCCCATCGGTATCACCGGTCAATAAAGCGCGCAGGAGCTGAGTGGGCAAGATATCCAAGGGCATCACTTTCTCGTAACTTCCCACGGGAACCATTGCCCGCTCGCTGCCATGGGTACTGGTGGTGTAAGGGAGCAACTTTTTAGGTAACAACGAAGAAAGATAGATACCGGAAACCGAATGTTTCTTAATACCGGGCGACAAATATTCTAAAAATCCTCTCTCCCTGCCCTCTCTCAATACCGATACTTGAAGATGATAACGCCCTAAATAAGCTCTCGGACCTCGAGCAACACCACCGGACAACACAGAACCAGAGAGGATTCTGTTCTCCCCTCCTTTTAGATTGCCCACCACTAACTCGTCAGTACTGGCACCAAGCCGAGTCCGTACAATGACGGGCTCCTCTACTTGTGGTCCTGCTACTGAAACAACACGCTCAGTATATAGCTTGCCCGTAGTTACCAGCTCACCTATAGCAATAACGTCTTGGTAGTTAATGCTCCACACGGTTTTCGCTGCTCCCACCGGGTCAAGGAAGTGGATATGAGTCCCCGCCAATCCTGCAGGATGAGGGCCGTCAAATACTTCATTATGTACACCCTCAACGCTAGGCACTGGGGTTTTTGTATCGCTACAAAGATATACCTTGCCGTCGGTTAATCGGGTCAAAGCAGATAGACCCAATTCAAAGGCTCTTTCTTTGCCTTTAAGAACGAGAGAAGGATTAACGCTGAGGGGGTTAGTATCAATGGCAGTAACGAAGATCGAGCGAGGAAGAGAGCCAATACCAGGTACTTTGCTATAAGGGCGGGTGCGAAACGCTGCCCACATTCCTGATTCGACTAATATATGTTGTACTTTCTCTCTTGCTAGAGAGGGGATTTCTGATTCACTGTAGGTATCAAACTCGATACTGTCATCACCTGAAACATCGATAACCACAGAAATCAATATTCGCATATGGCCGCGATTAACCGCTGATACTGTACCTGAAGCGGGTGCCGTATACCGCACACCTTCATTTTTCTTATCCGTAAATAAAAGCTGACCCTTCTTAACTATATCGCCAACTGCCACATTCATTGTGGGCTTCATTCCCACATAATCACCACCCAATACGGCCACTGAGCGGATTTTTGGGCCATCTTTTATAATCTGATCGGGCTCGCCACATATGGGAACATCAAGACCACGTTTGATCTTCTTCATAGTTCGTACCATAGCTTCCTACTAAGTTGAAGTTGGACTGTTGAAGTTGGACTAGATTGCATCGCGCGTTCCGCTCGCGACTCTGGCGCCCAGTTGAATCCCTAACTGAAAGTTGCCTAGATTTACAGTTTGCTCTTACAACAATGGCTTGTGTTTCACAATTTAGGGTTTCAAATTCAGCTGCCACGAACCTTAACAACCGCACCACGAAAACCACTCTATAAAAGCATAAAGACCACCTACAAGGAGGAACCTTATAGCCGTGCTCTCCTCTTTGTCATCGTTATATATAGACGCAGTCCAAGCAACAATCACGCGTCACTCTTGCGCATAACTATAGACTATAGGCAACAAAAAACTATACGTCACAAAGACTATACGTAACAAAAACCACGAACGAATTTTACGAGTCGTTCGCCACAAATGCTGTTATCTTGAAAATGTTGAAATGCTTGAGAATATATTGAGCAAGCTCTCATTTTCTAGCCCGCAGTATAATGACACTAGGCTATATTTACCACAGCTTTACCCAGGTATTTCTTTGTCATTACTCGCCATACGCCACTGACAAATTCGACACAATCAAGAAAGAGCATCCCCTTGTGGGAAATGACCTTTCTTGTAGGATTATTTTTCTATCTTGTTATTAATCGGGAAACGCTGGATAAGTAATATTGGCTATATGCTCTAGCATTCGCACTACCTGGCAACTGTACCCAAACTCATTATCATACCAAATATATAAAACACATCGATTTTGACTTGCAATCGTAGCTAACGAATCCACAACGGCCGCATGACGGGACCCCACAAAATCTGAGGACACAACCTCAGGAGAGTTAACATAATCAATTTGTTTTCTTAAGGATGAATGCAACGCTGTTTCGCGAAGGAAGCTATTTATCTCTTCCTTAGAAATGTGTTTGTTTAAGGTTAAATTAAGAATGGCCATGGACACATTGGGAGTCGGTACCCGAATAGCGTTACCCGTCAATTTACCCTCTAGCTCAGGTAATGCCTTGGCAACAGCTTTAGCAGCACCGGTTTCGGTGATTACCATATTTAAGGCTGCACCTCGCCCACGGCGATCACCAGGATGGTAATTATCTATCAAATTCTGATCATTTGTATAAGCATGCACGGTTTCAACGTGACCCGACTCGACTCCGTACTCATCATTCAAGGCCTTGAGTACAGGTGTTATCGCATTAGTGGTACAGGATGCGGCAGAAAGTATCTTATCTTCTGCGGTAATCAGACCATGGTTAACCCCAAAAACGATGTTTTTAAGATCCCCCTTGCCGGGTGCAGTCAATACTACTCTCGCTGCACCTTTACACTTAAGATGAAGGCTTAGACTTTCTTCATCTCGCCACACACCGGTATTATCTACAATGATGGCATTATCTATTCCATGTTCGGTGTAATCTATGCTGTCAGGCGAATCGGAATAGATGACTTTGATGTAATTGCCGTTGGCAATTATCGCCGAATCTTCTTCATCCACTGCAATAGTCCCTTGGAAGGAGCCGTGGACGGAGTCTCGACGTAGCAAGCTGGCGCGTTTCACAATATCGTTCTTAGCTCGGCCTTTACGAACAACGATAGCGCGTAATCGGAGCCCATCGCCGCTACCGGCTTTTTCGATCAAAATGCGAGCTAAAAGTCGCCCGATACGGCCAAAACCGTAGAGCACAATATCTTGCTGCTTGAAATTAGAACTAACACCGGTAGTGCCTGCCAATTCTCTTTTAACATAATCTTCGATACTCTGGTCCGTATCGGTATCTCTGTAATTTACCGCCAATTTACCAATATCAATTCGGGAGGGACCCAGCTCCAAGGTTGCAAGCACCTTCAAAATTGGGAAAGTGTCCACCGCCGACAAACCCACTTCATCTATCTGCTTTACAAAACGATGCGCCTTCAAAATTGCAATCACCGAGCGATTGACCAGAGGTCGCCCAAACACTGAAGTTACAACGTTGCGCTCACGATACAATGCACCAATCATCGGTATCATCGTCTCGGCTAGTGCTTCTCTATGCTTCCAATTATTAAAATGGAGATCTCGTTTTTCTGAACTCACCGCGCGTCACCTTTTAAATAGTAGTATTTTTAAATAGTAGTATTTCGGGGTCGGTATTATCTTTTTTTGCCCGTTTCATATCAACATAAATCATCATTCATGTTCCATAAATGGCAAATATCACTGAGCGACCCCGAGAAACAGCAAAAGAGTCATATACTACTGATTACTAGAACTTTTAACTCATGTGGTTCACCAAGAAAAAACACTTCTAGGTAAAAGTGGTATTTTCGCATATGGCCTGAAATCAGCCAGCACCGAATTTCTCCTCTAAAACCCCTACAGACAAAATAAAGTAGAACCCTTTACTCGCCCTCTGAGTCAGCTTCGATCACCCGGTTACGGCCGCACTTCTTCGCCGAATATAAAGCCTTGTCAGCCCTGCTAGCCAGTTCTTCTGGCTGCTCCCCCGGATTTGGATTAACAGAAAAGCAGCCGATACTGACAGTCACATGGGGTCCTACTGAGGACTCACAATGGTCAATCTTCAGCGACTCTACGCACTTCCGCATTTTCTCAGCTATGAACTGAACTCCGGCCCGATCAGTGTCCGGTAAGATTGCCGCAAACTCCTCCCCTCCATACCGAGCAACCAAATCCCCTGGTCGTCGCACTAATGACGCCAAGGCAGTGGCCACTCGCTTGAGGCACTCGTCCCCCATTATGTGACCATAACTATCGTTATACTGTTTGAAATAATCGATATCAATCATGATGAGCGATATAGGTAAGTTATTTCGGCAAGCTCGTCGCCACTCCATATCCATGAAATCATTATAACCTAAACGATTTGATACCCCGGTTAAGCCATCAATCCGCGCCATCTGCACTAGGGCATCTCGATGTCGCTTTAATTCCATATGGGTATTCACACGCGCTTTTAATATGGGGATGGAGATAGGCTTAGTAATATAATCCACGGCTCCGAGTTTAAAGCCATAGGCTTCATCGTCCTCTTGGGATTTGGCAGTAATAAAAATAATAGGAATTTGTGCGGTAAGCGCATTCGCTTTTAGTCGTTTACAGGTTTCATAACCATCCATGTCCGGCATCATAACATCAAGCAAAATAAGATCAGGTAGCGACCCTGATTCCATAATCTTTAACACTTCGAGCCCATTAGTGGCAACAATAATCTTATAATCGTGGCGTAGTGCTTCTCCAAGCACTTTGATGTTAGCCGGGGTATCGTCCGCGATCAGCAATTTCCGCTTAACTTCATCCGACACTGGCTAGTTTCCATAGTTTTAAATTACAGAGCATTAGTTTTAAATTACAGAGCATTATTTTCCACCGTCTAAAGGTCAAACCGTTGAGTAATTTTACCAACAGACCCCACCGCTCCTTTAAAATCATATCTATCTAAGAATTTAGCTAATTCATCTACTTCAGCTGACACTTTGCTGTTTTTTAAGAGAGCGCTCAATTCCTTAAAGCAACTCTCTGATTCTAGATCATTATCTTTTAATAGTGCAGTCAACTGTTGTAAAAGGTCCCCCAGCTCCTGCAGATCCGTAACACCAGATTTGTTTTCAGTCAGTTGCTCTTCTGCAAAAGACTGCGGCACTGCTGCGCTACTTTCCAACTCTTTAATAGAATCAGCGATCTCTTTAAAGCCCATCTCTAGGCTGTCCAGCAGAGGATTGATTTCATCCATCTCATGTAGCCGTAACGCGTCATCAACTTGGATAGCAACTAAATACAGATTTTCCGCCGACAAATTGCCGGCCACTCCCTTCAAATTATGGGATATCTTCATCGCCTCTTTCAATTCACCTCGTTTTAAAGCTGCCTTGATTTGGCTTACTGACCCGGAAAAATCCGCGTGCAAACTATTTAACAAAGCAACGTAAATATTAAAATCCCCATTTACTTTATCCAGCCCTTGCCTCACATTCAAGCCGGGGAACGGCTGCTCCAATACTGACTCCAAAGTCCATTCATCATCTACTGAGCACTCTCCCGGCCCGGAAACCTCCAGCTCCAGCCATTGTCGTAACACTGCGGCTATACTCTTTTTATTAACCGGTTTCGCAAGGTAGCCACTAAACCCTGCATCCAAACAGCGGAGTTCATCGCCATCGTTCGTGCTTCCAGTCATCGCGATAACCACTAGCTGTTTCGTAGCCGCCCGTGACCGCACACATTTAACCGCTTCAAACCCATCAATCATAGGCATTTGAATATCCATAAACACGATATCATATTGAGTATGGGTAATTTTTTCTATCGCTTGTTGCCCGCCGTCAGCAACTTCAACTGCAAGATTAAAAGACTGCAGCAAAGCTGCACCTATCTGACGGTTAATGGTATTATCGTCAACTAACAGTGCCTTCATGCCTCGGTAGTCAGGGATAAGGAGGCTAGTAGAGGTAACAGAACCCTCAATAGCACGTTCTTCTGGCTCATCAAACCTTCCCTTGCCAATATTCGAATAATCAAGAACCTCATCAATAACTCTTAGCAACACCTTGCTTGAGTCCTGAATTTTTTTGACGTAATCCACCTGATCAGAATCCAACGCAGTGTTGGCCATTAAATCCGTAAATCCCATAAGCGCGTTCATCGGGGTTCTAATTTCATGGCTAACATTGGCCAACAATTCACTCTTCGCCTTATTAGATAGTTCGGCAGATTCCTTAGCTAACCTCATCGTCTCCAATCGTTTGCGCTCAGTTATATCGCGGACAAGACCTTCCACAAGTCTTTCACCCCCGCGATCGATCACGTATGCATTTATCAAAACATTAAACTCGCGACCATCTACTGCGATACCGATAGTTTCAAAATCTTGCACTTTACTCCTATTACTCAGTTTCTTCTCAAGATCATAATAATCTTCTTTGTACTTATAAAATTCATGCGGCATACGCTGACTACGTAGAAAGGAATCGACATCGGTATAGCCCAATATTTTGACGAAGGCCTGATTTACCAATCTGTAATTTTCATTTTTATCAATCTGGAAAAAACCTTCCGATGCATTATCAAACAATGATCGATACTTGCTTTCAGACTCTTCAACAGCTGAATATAAGCGCGCATTTTGTACTGATATTCCTGCCTGGGTGGCGATCATCTGCAGTATCTCATTGTGCATCGCAGTGAAGATCGCAGGCAGTTCATCATGCTCCAAATAGAGAACAGCCTCTAAACTATTATTAATCATAACCGGCAAACACACGATTGATCGCGGATGGTATTCTTTTATGTAGACATCGTTTTCAAAAATATTTTTTTGACACGCGTCACTCAACAACACCTCTTCCTGCGTTCTCAGTACGTATTGTATGAGGGTTTTCGGAATTTTATCAAAACCTTTCAAATCATCCTTTTCACCATATACACAACTCCCTTTTACATCGGTTTCAACTTCCACTTTCGCCTCTTCCCCGCTACATGAAAAGTATAAGGCCCGAGTGGCACCACTAGCCTGCATGGCAGTAGTGACTACCTTGATTAACAAATTCGTTAAATTTATTTCGCTAGAAATAGCTTGGAATGATTTTATCGCAGCGGAAAAATCCAGTTCGCCGACGATATTTGCTATTCTTTTTGTCATTGATTGGGAATGTTTACTTGCCACATTATACAGCTCATAACGCCGATTCATAATGCTGGAAAATTCTTTATCAAGATAATCTACTTTACCTAACGCACCCCAATCTTCGTAAGTCCGCCGTGCTTCTTTAGCGTAAGCTTGTGCNGGAGATACTTTCCCCAGCCCAAGATAAAAACGCGCGGCAAGCTCTTGTGCGAGGCCGAGTTCACAGGTATATCGAAATTGGTATGCTAACGCAATGCTTTTGTCATAAGCATCCATTGAGGAAACTCGTCGACCCAACATCCGTTCATACTCCGCTTTCATTAACCAGTATCGATGACTAAAATTATCCGGACAATGCTTTGACCACTGTTCTATTTTCCTAAGGGATCGTTTAATAGATCGCTTGAATTTAATTTTTTTCAATTGCCCCATATTGTTATACATGGCAATACGAACCAAACAATCATAAAAATGAAACAGTGGCACAATCACTGTGCCCAGCGCAAAGTACAGCAAATCGGCTGCCTTATCAGCCCACTCCAACGCTTCTTCATAGTGTCCAAAATGATAGGCTAGTAATAACGAATTCGTATACAACATGCAGAGCATGGTATTGTCTCCACAATCAATACATGACTCGATCGCCTCTGATATATCAAATAGATCACCCTTCAACTCGCTAGGGATAGTCGATTCACCCTCCAGAATTCGAAATAGTTGTGCGCTCATAGCCATCAGCTGTAAAGCCATTTCCTCCTTGAATCCCATTACCACACTTTGATAGGCAACCAGCTCCTTAGTTAATCTCGGCAACCCCAAACCACACAGGAAGGAATGATAGAAGTAAAACGCAATACAGTTGGCGGCGCAGGGTTGATCCCCTATTTTAACTCCAATATGGTAGCCCTCTAGAAGTCCCTGCACTGAATCCTTCAAATGGTACTTCCAAGGAGCGACAACACAGTGGTGTGAAAGATAGACTCTTGCACGAAATTCTCTGTAATTATCGGCATCTGTTAACTCAAATCCACGCCTAGAAATTTGATACCCTCCTTCTATATCACCAAACACCCCGCATAGTGCGATCCCTCCCCAAATGGAGTACTGGATAGAAGCTTCCGTACAACCGCCGTGTTGCTCCACTAACATTATGCCTTCTACGAGCATCGAGGGAATAACCTTCGGCGCACCAAGATACACTATAGTCCCTGCTTTGAGCATCATTCGATGCGCCAACTGGATATCGGCACGCGCAAGTGTTTTCTTTTCTCCTAAGGCAACAAGTTCACTGTATTTCATCCCTCTCTTCAAACTGAGGAATGTCCGCAACAAGGTAAACACGCCTGGCTCACGATTCAAACTGACGCCGAGCAACTCCAGCCCCGTGATGACAGCTGTGACTGCTTCTTCAAATTGTTTCAGTGACTCGTACATCAGTACTTTTATTTCATACAGTTGAGCACAGTCAATAGGCGACGATGCCCGCTCTAATCCCGCCTCCAATATATTTCCCATACCATCGTAATCACCGACCCGATGATAAATAATAGCTGCCTCTTTTATCAAAGAAAAGGTGTTGCTATAATTTAGTCTCCAAGATTGTTCGTCGATACGGTCTATGCAAACAGAGATAAATCGATAGGCAGAGTCATAGGCGGCTGTTGAAAATGCTTTTCTTGCGGCATCAAAAGTAATATTTAAAAATTGTTCTTTCTCATCATCATGTAACAACTCCTGCCCCAACACATAGTGATTGGCAATCTCGAATATCTGACCTTCCCTTTCTGCACCTNGATATTCTTCATGCAGAAGGCGCCCAATTTTTAGATGGCTCTCAAGTCGTACATTTTCGCTCAATAATGAATAGGCTGCCTGTTGAATGCGACCGTGAAAAAACTCTACNTCCACATCGGTAGAAGCTTCATCACGATCAACCAGCATATAAATAAAGAATTTGCTGTCGACGACAATCAATCCTTGAGCGATAGCAACCTTCAAACTTTCAATGATTTGATTTTTACTTTTTCCAGACAAAGACATTAGCGTCCCTATCCGAAATTGATTCCCGATACAAGCAGCAAGTTTCAAGTCATATTGGGTGCTAGACGGTAATTTTTCAATTTTTGCCGCCATCAGCGAAACAACATTGTCCGTTATTTCTCTTTTTTCAATTTCAGCAATGTCCCAACTCCATTCCCCCCAGGCTTGATGAAAGGCGAGCAACTTGTCGTCATAGAGCGTTTTCAAAAATTGCTCAATAAAAAATGGATTCCCATCTGTCTTGGCGCTGACCAATTGGGCTAATTGAGTAGTGGAATCCAGATCTTTAAATAAGGCATCAGCAACTAATTCATTCACCTGTTCAGCAGATAACGGTAGTAACTCCACTTCACTTACTATTTGATTGTTTTTATACCATTCGCTTTTTAAATTATGAATCGGATGGACAGCAGAGATTTCATTATTTCGGTAGGCGCCGACGATGTAGAGATAGGGTATTTCATTATCCTGCGCCAGCAACTCCAACAGCCTGAAGGTAGCATTATCAGCCCACTGCATATTATCCAAGAAAATAACCAACGGATGTTTCTCAATACAAAACGCTTGAATAAATTTCAAAAAAGTCAATTCAAACCTATTTTGATTTTCCTCTGAGCCTAGCTCCGCTAGCGGTGGTGAGCCACCAATGAGATGTCTCATTTCGGGTATCACGTCAACAATGACCTGACTGTTCTCACCCAAGGCACTCATTAAAGTATCCCGCCATGGTTTTAATATCCGCTCAGGTTCACTCAACAGATTTTTAACTAACTCCTGAAACGCAACTACTAACGCACTATAAGGTATGTTTTTTTGTACTAGATTAAACTTACCTGAGACAAAAGCACCTCTGCTCTTTGTAACAGGTTTATAAATTTCATTAACAATGGTAGTTTTACCCATCCCCGAATATCCACCAACCAAGGTCATACACATCTTACCTGAGCAACACTTATTAAACCCATCTAACAACCTCGCGACGTCCGTCTCTCGTCCTACCATTTTTTGGGGTAAGTGAAACTGCTCAGGTATATCATGAACTCCAAGACGAAATTCCCTTATCGTCCCGTGGATGTCCAGTTGCGATAAACACTCCTCTAGATCCGCTTTAATCCCCCAAGCCCCCTGGTAGCGACCCTCTGCCAATTNACACATAAGTTTATTGACAACATTTTCTAGCTGGGAGGGAACGTTTGGGTTAACTTCTCTAATAGGTTTAGGTCGCACCGCAATGTGACAATAAACCAAGCTCAAAGGGTCATCTTCAATAAAGGGTTTAACCCCGGTTAGCATTTCGTAAAGCGTAATCCCAAGAGAATAATAATCAGCTCTATAATCCACNGCTCTATTCATTCGTCCCGTCTGTTCTGGTGCCATGTAATGCAGACTACCTTCCAGAGTTCTAGGATTGGAGATAACCGATTTCTCTCTAGACACCTGCCTACAGACACCGAAGTCAATAATCTGCATAGATTTGGTGTTTTTGTTATAGACGATGTTGGCGGGCTTGATATCCTTATGAATGATGTTCCGACTGTGAACTTCAGCGAGGCTCTCAACTATTTTAATAGCCATTTCAAGTACAGATCTGATACTCAAGCTGTTTTTCTCAATGAGCTTATTTATCGACTCTCCGCCGTAATCCCGAAAGACGATTTGCAATCCGTCTCCGCAACGTTCCAAGCGCACCGCATTAGCGGCTTCTGGACCCGAAAAATAACGACATATCTCGTACTCATGGCGTAACTGATAGGCCTCATATTGGTTGAGGACCTCATTGGCCAAATATTTGATGATGACGCAATCGCCTGTTGCAATATCAGTACCACGGTATACATGGCGTTCACTGGCTTCGTCAATCAGCTGAAGATCTGAAAACCCTTCCAATTTGATCATGGGATTACGGCTAATTTAGTCAATATAATCTTGGCAAAACCTCAAACTATCGATGCTAGATGACAGTCTCTTTTTACCTTCACTTGTTTAGGATTTACGGTAGTGATGCTTACTAATAACTATAGACCGTCAGGACAATAATTATTCACTAACCGTCCTGAAAAGCTCGATATTTTGCCCCTTTCAGCCCCAATATCAACAACGATTAGCTACAGGGCAATGCTACGCAATTTGACCACGGCTCATAGAATTAATGTTATAGTCGCAACAACAAATTTACGGAGAAACAAGGACAGAATTGATGAAGACGAGAGAAAGGATATTGGTTACCTCGCTGGAGTTATTTAATATGTGCGGTGAGCCAAATGTCACGACTGTCGATATAGCTAACGAAATGGATATCAGTCCAGGCAATCTCTATTATCACTACCGCAATAAGGACGAAATTATCTTCCAGATTTTCAACCAATTCGAAAGCGAGATGCAGGAGACGCTAAACGTTACAGAACAAGACCTAACGGGAATGGTTGAAAACTGGCTTTATATACGCCTTATCTTCGAAAATATTTGGCATTATCGTTTCTTCTATCGGGACTTAAACAACATTCTCGGCAGAGATAAAACCCTCAACAAACGTTTCAATCGCCTATTGGACAAAAAGGTTAAAGCAGCTAAAACTGTAGTNAATAAGCTAATGANCGAAGGATTGCTACACGCCAACGAGTTTGAAATGAACGCTCTGATTAACAACATCGCCCTGACCGCTACTTTTTGGCTCAATTTCGAGTGTGTCAAAAATGGAGGAGACAACACTGATGGATCCGCAAAATTGGGACAGGGTGTTCACCAGGTAATGATGCAGATATCGCCTTATCTAGAGGAAGAAAGCCGCCTAATACTCCACGATCTCAGTATCACCTATCTCACCTGAATCTAACAGAGTGATCATATAAACAGTTCATGCCGATAAATCGCAGGCAAAAAAAAGCCCAACTGATTTTTGGAAGGAAGGATTCAGTTGAGCCAAGTATTAAAGTGTCACTACCGTTTATACCGTATTAGTCCAAACAATGGGATCACTTTAAATAAAACTGTTTTAAACACAATCATAATCAACACAACCATAATCGACACAACCAATACAATCACAACCAGGAGTTACTCGGCATCAGTTTGAGTGGTTTGACTGGACTCCGTTTTTTCGCTTACAGCCCTCTTAATCTGCCGTTTTCTTTTCTACTGTTTTCTTTTCTACCGTTTTCTTGCCCGTTGCTGTCGCTTTAGTGGGACGTTTTTTCGCTTGTTCCGTCTTGGCTACTGCTAACGCTTGAATAGCCACATTTAATGCTTCTATTCGCTCACTCAGATCATCTACATCTTTTTTTGTGGGGATATGTAATCGACCCAATGCTTTTGATACTCTCTCATCAAAGGCCTTTTCGATTTTCTCCCAAGACCCCGTGGCACGCTCACGCATTCCACCTACTCTTTCTTTTGTTGACCTCAAGGTATCTTCTTCCCGGCCTCTGGTTTTATTTTCAATACTTTCACCATCATTCACTAAACTATCAAATATTTTACTACCTTCTTGTTCAGCTTTTGAATAAGCTCCCAACCCGGCCAACCAAATTTGGTTAGCAGACTCTTTGATTTTTTTTGCCACCTGGCTTTCAGATAATGCAGAAAATTTATCNGGCATTGCGAACGACCCTCNAGTGTATTTTCAAACCCGTCCGTTGAGACTATCAACGAAAATTAGAATTAACATACTAAAGTGAGCATCTTGGGTAAGACCTATCACTAAACCAGACAGTAGCAACTGAAGAACCTTAGAGAATAACTATAACATTTTGTTTTTTAAGGGTATTATTTCAATCAAGAGACTCTTACACTATATTGTGTTCAGCCTTTGCACTGATCAAAAGCTTTCTCTTAACACTGTCTAACGCTGTCCGCATTGTTGTACTGCCAGTATTCCCCCGATGCAACCCCAGGCATGTAGGATTCCTTAAGGTCTAAGCTATGATTAACAAACAACCCTATGACTGAACTATTTTAATAATTTAGTCAGGTTTTATGTCTTAAGGCATTCCCTTCCATTCGGGGAATCCGTAAAATCTTTAACTTGCTCTTCTTTAACTTGCTCTTCTTTAACTTGCTCTTCTTTAACTTGCTCTTAAGGACCTAAACTCATTAAGACGAACCCAACTTGAAATGTAGCTTTATCTGAATAATGACGTTATGAAAACAATCAAAAAATCCGACAAACTCGATGGCGTATGCTATGACATTCGCGGTGCCGTGCTCAACGAAGCAAAGCGTCTAGAAGAAGAAGGTCATCGAATCATTAAACTTAACATCGGTAACCCCGCGCCTTTTGGATTCGAGGCACCAGAAGAGATATTGCAGGACTTGATATACAACATCTCGGAAACTACGGGCTACNGTGACTCTAAAGGCTTATTTTCCGCGCGCAAAGCCATCATGCAGTACTACCAACAAAANCACGTCCCCCACGTCACCATTGANGATATTTATCTCGGAAATGGCGTCAGTGAGCTCATCGTCATGTCGATGCAAGCTCTGCTAAACAATGGCGATGAAATGCTAATTCCGGCACCTGACTACCCTTTATGGACGGCCTCAGTGAGTCTTGCCGGGGGTAAGCCTATACACTATCTTTGCGATGAACAATCGGATTGGTACCCCGACATTGATGATATGGAATCAAAAATTACCGATAAAACTCGCGGTATTGTCATCATAAACCCAAACAATCCCACGGGCTCGGTTTATCCCAAAGAGATACTGGAGCAAATCATTGAGCTAGCGCGTCGTCACGATCTCATTCTGTTTTCTGATGAGATCTATGACAAGATTGTTTATGANGGAGTAGTGCATCATTCAACAGCAGCCCTCGCCGAGGATATTTTGTGCCTGACATTTAACGGACTTTCAAAAAGCTATCGAGTAGCAGGTTTCCGTTCCGGTTGGCTTGCAGTGAGCGGTCCAAAACGACAGGCAAAAGAGTACATCGCCGGTCTAGACATGTTGACATCCATGCGTCTCTGCTCAAATGTACCCGCTCAATTTGCCATACAAACTGCCCTAGGTGGGTATCAGAGTATTGAAGATTTGATCAAACCGGGAGGACGACTCTACGACCAGCGGGAAGCCGCCTATAAAATGCTTACCGACATACCAGGCGTCAGCTGTGTAAAACCGGCGGCGGCCTTATATCTATTTCCAAAGTTGGACCCCAAAATCTATCCAATTTCAAATGATGAGCAATTTATCTTGAATCTTTTGTTGGAAGAAAAAGTATTGATCGTCCAAGGCACTGCCTTTAATTGGCCCCAGACAGATCATATGCGACTCGTTTTCTTGCCTAGAGAGGGAGACCTCAAAATTTCAATTGATCGCATAGCCCATTATCTGGAACGCTATCGCGCTAAACCAAAGTTTTAGTTTATAGANATAATTTATAGCCCTAATTGATAAAACCATTGAATAAGAGATAGGATTTGAGGTTATGACAGACATTCATATTAGCGATTTTAATCGCGATGTCGCAGCAATACTCATTCGCCTGTATAACCAATTCCCCAGAAAAACCACGCTATACGTTGAAGACATAGCGGGCTATGAGGAGCCAGACGAATTTGGATTGCACAGTGATCGCTATCTCTCCTGCCTTGGCGCCATGTTGTGGCTATCAGACGAGGGGTTTATTCGTTACGAAAGCGTCGTCAAACAAGAAGCTATTGACCAAGCCGTTATCACCAACCCCTGTTTTGTTACGCTCAATACTGTTTGCACTAAGATTATTGAAGGCAGTATCGAGCCCGATGCCCCAATTTCCGTTAGTCAAACTAAAAGTCTGATCCTGAATCAACTCAGAAGCGGATTAAAATCTGGCTCATCCAGCTCTCTCGAATCAATTGTTCATGAACTACTGCAGCGCATGAGCTATCGGTCTAAGCCTATAAATGATGACCTTTAAGCCCTTATTTTCATCTATTTCTTCAAAATTTTTCGGTGGTGCAAGTACTCGAATTTCTTCCAGTTCGGGGGCATGATTTCGATAGGCTTCTCGCAAAAAATCAAACCCAAGCTGAGGTGAATTTAATACTGAAATCACGAGTCCTTCGGGCTGCAATAACTGAGTTAGCTTTGACACTATTTTGATATAATCTTTGCTCGCCACAAAACTACCGGGCTGATAACTGGGCGGATCAACAATTATCAAGTTGTACGGCCCGAGCTTACGTAATTTACCCCAAGATTTAAATATATTGTGGCTAAGAAAAAAGGGCTTCTTTCTGTTTTTACTATGTCCTCTGCTATCACTTTTATGCACTTCATTAATATCGTCATCCTGCTTATTTAAAGCATGATTAATTTCGCCTGTAGACAAAGCACCTTTGCTCATATCAATATTGACCACTTTCTCTGCACCACCTGCTATGGCGACCACCGAAAAAGAACAGGTATAAGCAAACAAATTTAGAACCACTTTATTAGCCGCATTTTGTCTCACCCAAGCCCTGATGGTACTGGCATCGAGAAACAGGCCAATATTTTGGTTTGCGCTCAGGTTCACCCTGTAGTTCAGTCCATTTTCCTGAACATGATGGGGTGACGGCAAATCATCTCCTAGCACAATGGTTTCTACGAACTTAGCCCAGCGGTGCTGAAGCACCACCGTTGCTACGCCCACTACTCCTAGATTAAACCACTCGTCAATATCAGCTCTCAATTTTTCTAACTCTGACTCATCAGGCTTTTTATAAAAAATAAATAACAACGCTGGCGTAAACCAATCAACAGTAAAAAAATCAAATTCGGGATAACACAATCCACGACCGTGAAATAAGCGCCTCGCCTCTAGTAGGCCACCGGCCTGCAGCCGCTGGCCTACTAATTGGAGCAACTGTTGATTATTATCTATGACGTTTGATGTATCACTCTTCATTTTAAAAAATTTTATCCTGCACACCGTAACCCGTTACCCTTCACTGGTTTTTCAGTCCAACTTGATAAATGGCTTTCTCTTCGTATCCAGTAATCACCGGTATAAATCCAGAAAACTCTTTATCCAGCACGGGATCGCCACTATCTACTATCAGCGGCCGTTTCTCCAAACCCTGCAGCTTAGATTTCGTTGCCACAACCCAAATATTTTTTCTCTCGATGGACTTTAATACTCTAGGACTCAATTGTTGATTACCTCTACCAAAAATATGCCCTTGCCCACCAATTGCTGTGACTATCAGGCGTACAACCCTCCCCTTAATAAGATTAAACAACTCGGATTCAACAACGTCCTTAGCAATCAGTTTTTCATTTAAAACCACNTCCACCCCAAGCAAGGTTCCTTCTAATGTTAGTTCATCGGTAATCGACTTAGTGGTTGAACCGGGGCCAATAATATAAAGAATATCCTTCTGCATCATTTCTATGACGTAGGTCGCAATGTCCAGCAACTCAATGGACTCTACCTTTTGCCCACTGTTTTTGACCTGTTGCAGACAAGACGCTGCGGCAGGTACGCTGAGTTCACCGTAAAACTGCGTTTTTACCTGCCCCTGCCGAAATGCGTTTTCATCTATATCCCGAACTTCAGCTTCGATTAAACTCACTATTTCACCGGTCACCAGATCCCGAACAATCTCTCCCGCCGCTTCAGGTGTTACGCCGTACACTCCCGAGTGAATTTTTACACCTGNGGGGATACCCAACACCAGCTGCTCATGGGTATCCCCCAGCTCATCCAACGCATTAAAAATATTTCTAGCCGTACCATCTCCACCGGCAAAAAGAATCAGATCCACCTCTTGGTCCACCATCAGTTTCACCGCACCCTCGGTATCCACAGCCGACCATTCTTTTTCGCTGACCCCTTCGCTATTAGATCCCACTTTAGATCCAGCTTTAGAAGTGAATTTAGAAGTGAATTCAGAACAACAGGGAGTCATCGGTAAAACTGAAAAACTGTAGCCTAATTTTGACAGTACCTCTTCCCCCATNGCATCAGGGCANCAGATAAAATGCANTTGCTCTTTGACTGACTTNAGNGTTTGCAAACAATGGAAAGTCCTGTGTCCGGCCTGGGGAACGGCACCTCTTTTTTTTGCTTCTGCCACAATATCATCGCCATCGCTACCCTTGAGTCCAACAGCGCCTCCGATGCCTGCCATCGGATTAATAATCAAACCAATTTTATACACACATGCCCCTCAAGTTCACTGATCCAAACAAAAACCCAACTGGGATACTGTTAATCTGTCCTTCTCTGACAAACAAGGTGTCGATAATAATTNACTATGGAATTCCCGTCGAGCGCGATATCGCTTTCTTAANTTATCAAAACCNGCTAGCGCTACACTGCCNTTTTCTCTGGACTGCGCACTATAAATAGCCCGTAATTTCTGGTCATCCACACTCACGTCATAAAACAACTCGCACAATTGGAGTAAATCAGCAATATCCAATTTTTCTTGATCACACAATATAGTCTGACGCGAATCGACAACAAACTGCGCCACTTCCTTCTTAATATCTTCGCCTTGCCAACGACAAAAAGATTGATAAATCATTTCAGTNCCCCGCCACTTCCCATCCATGCTGTAGCCCGCAATATGGGGAGTGGCCAGATCGATATTACTCAGCAAAGACCGATTAATATTAGGTTCGTTTTCCCACACATCGAGTACGACATGAAGTCTCTTGCCTTCTCCAATACAAGTATCTAAGGCTCTATTATCAATTGTTGCACCGCGCCCCGCATTAAGAAGAATAGCCTCCGATTTGAGTCGCCGCAATCGCTCCTCTCCTAACAAATGAAACGTGGGNAAAGGGCCATCGTAACTCAATGGCGTGTGCAGACAGATCACATCGCAAGTCAATATCTCATCCAGTTCTACAAAATCGTTATTATTAGCATCTCCTTCGCCCTGTTGTTTTAAAAAGGGATCTACTGCAACACAGTGAAAACCTATAGCCGTTAGTTTTTTAAAAACGGCCTTACCCACATTACCATAACCTACAACAGCAACACGTTTACCTCTTCGATCGATCCCCTTGTTTTTCATCAACCATAATAAAGAACACAACACGTACTCCGCCACGGAGTCAGCATTACAACCTGGCGCGTTTGATAAACAAATATGCTTAGACCTTAAATAATCACCATCCACATGATCCAAGCCTATGGTAGCAGACCCAACAAAGGCCACTTTAGACCCCTGTAGNAACGACTTGTCCACCTGNGTCACCGAGCGCACCAGCAANACATCAATATCTCTCATTAACCCTTCATTCAAATCACGCCCTGGCGCAACCACCAAATCTCCATATTCAGAGAAAAACTCTTTCACTAGNGGNATATTTTCATCCGCGAGTATTTTCATAAACTAATGTCCAAACTAATCAATATTCAACATCAACCACAGACCAGCTAAAATCAAGTATTTACACACTCGCCTCATGGGATTTTATCACCCTCACAAGCAGAAACTAAATATTGCATGCAANCAACAGAAGAACAAAAACGTTTAGGGATCANTACAAGCAGGTTACAATAAGCTACTGATAAATGAGTCTTAATGATAGAAAACAACCCCGACACTCGACGGACAAACTAGCTAAGACTAAAATTCACGCATTAAAGACCCTAAAAATGGAACCAGGACGACGATTTAACGGTGATTTTTTGAGATACTTAGCCCAACTGGAAAGTCACCCAAGTAATGCT
The DNA here is from genome assembly GCA_016765265.1 of Pseudomonadales bacterium. GTDB lineage: Bacteria > Pseudomonadota > Gammaproteobacteria > Pseudomonadales > DC-out160 > DC-out160. Next base: position 18,899 of record JAESQG010000047.1, read on the forward strand.
AAACCTAGATAAGCCTAGATAAACCTAGAGTTGTCAATTAGCCGGCGATTTATAAGAATCTTATGGAAACAGTGTCGTTAAATTTGCCAAACCAACCCCGATCAAAAGTTACACAGCTTCCACAAACCACTGGACCTGTTTGTAATGACCTATTTTAGTAAACTCGCGNAAATGCNGCGTAGTCTTTCAATTTTCATNCTCATTNTTATCACCCTGACGACACTATCCGCCTGCTCATTGAAAAACAAAAGCGCATTATTTAGAGGGCAGGACACCACTGACGGGGTTCGACCCGTACGGTTTTATCCCAGTGGGTCGACCCTCGGTGATCTAGAAGAAATCAATCTAAAGATAGAACCAAGCGCCCTAGATGAAACACCCGTTGAACAAGTCATCGATAGCTATAGACAAGCACTAACATTGTTCACTACTGAAACTGCCCGCCTTACCGCGCTGAGACGCATGGCCGACTTAACTATGGTGGCGACCGAAGATCGCTTCGTTAANCAGGCNGAGGACACNGCCAGCCAAGCCCAACAACCAACCGTANAAGCCCAACAACCAACTNTACAATCCCAACAACCANNTCTANAATCCCAACNNCCAACATGGTCCGCGGACACCGTCATTGANGCCGCNTCANANNCTAGCAGTACTATCGATTATGCCAGCGCCATTATCCTTTACAAGGAATTANTGGTTGATNGANCAGCCATTGCCGACGAGGCAGAAGTTCTTTATCTCCTCGCTAAAGCCTATGATCTCAATGGACAAGCTGAAGCATCACTAGCAGTACTTGATACCCTATCCACGCAATTTCCAAATAGCGCTTTTAGAGACGAAGTCGAATTTCGACGAGGCGAAATGTTGTTTTTCAATGGCGAGTACNTAATGGCAGCAAAAGCGTATCANGCGGTTCTCATTAACTCACACATCAATGATCTTATGNACGTTGAGNGNAGCCCCTATTACGAGCACACTCTCTATAAACAAGGATGGACCTATTATAAAATCAATGACAATGAGCGAGCCCTAGCGTATTTTATCCGCCTACTGGATCACCTTGATAGTGGAAAAAAAACCCATGCTAGTAGAAAGACCTTAGAGAGAATAAAAACCGATACCTTCCGTGTAGCCAGTATGTCTTTAGCCAATCTGAAAGGGCCGATTTCCGCCGAAGCTTATTTCAACAAAGAAGGTCCTCGCACTTACGAATATGAAATCTATAAGGCCCTAGCCTCATTTTACTTGCGCCAAGAACGATATTTGGATGCGGCTACCAGTTTTCAAACCTTCATCCAAAATCATCCATTACACCCCCAGGCACCTAGTTTCAGTGCAGCGATTATTGACGTCTATCGTCTAGGGAACTTCCCCAGCCTAATCCTCCCCATCAAGGAGCAATTCGTCACCCGATATGGTGTCAAAAGTGATTACTGGAAAAACGCAACTCCGGAAAGGCGGGATCTATACAAACCCCAATTGAAACGACANCTGATAGAACTCGCACAACACTATCACTCCAATGCACAATTATCGAAAAAACCNGNGGACTACAGAAAGGCAGCNAATTGGTATAGTNGTTTCTTNACCGCNTTCCCCAATAGTCCTNACGCTAANACNATGAATAAACTANTGGCGGAGAGCCTATTCTCGGCGAAAGACTTTGTCGCAGCTATTCGGGAATTTGAGAAAACAGCCTATCACTATTCTTATGACGATACACAAGAAAAGGAAGCTATCGATAGTGACGAAAAAGGTGCGAAATCCGGATATTTTGCACTGGTTGCTTACCAAGAACATCTAAAGGATTTTCAAGGCACCGAAGAAGATAAACAACGCTGGCTGGAGAAAA
>JAESQG010000048.1 GCA_016765265.1 Pseudomonadales bacterium
ATTCAAATCTAGTGTTTTCACTTTGGCCAACATGATACGGCCTCTGATTCGCCACTGTAATAAGCGAAATTTCATGTCAATTTAGTACCGCTACTAACGTTCTACTTGGGGATTTTTAAAATCTGTGAACGTCCGCTCCTGGCCGAATGCCGATGTTTCGAAAACAAAAGTGAAGCACGACGGGTCTTCAGTCGAAGCCACACATAATATTAAATTTTCTATTCATCCTTTAATTCAGACATATTAAAAAGCAAATCAATAAGTCTAAAATTAATGTAATAATTCTCACGTCCCAGCTTATGTTTTGTCAAAACTCCATCTTCAGCTAAAACATCGAGGTAGCGCGTTGCCGTTGCACGGGAGACGTTTAGATCTTTCTCTAAAAAAGCAACTTTTGTATAAGGGTGGTGAAAGATGTTGTTAATCAAATCTTGGCTGTAGAATTTATGTCGTGCTCGTATATGCTGTTTTTGATCGAGCAACAAGTTGCGAATACGCTCAATCAACACCGCTGTATGCTTCGCCGTTAACGATATACCTTGTAGCATATACAGTATCCACGCTTCCCAATCGGCATTATTCCGTACATTTTTCAGCTCTGCATAGTAGGTGGATTTAGTCTGATTAATATAGCGACTAAGATAAAGGATAGGAAAATCCAGTAAACCGGACAGCACGAGATANAGAATATTGATAATGCGTCCNGTTCTTCCATTACCNTCATAAAATGGGTGNATNGTCTCGAACTGATGATGGATNAGAGCCATATTCACCANAGGGTCNAGTTCCTGATTAGTATTNATAAAGAGTTCCAAATCTGACATGTAACCGGGTATTTTATCAGGTGAAGGAGGCTCAAATACTGTCTGGCCTGTTTGCTCATTTTTCAAGACTGTTCCCGGTGTTTTACGAAATCCTGCACGGTTNCCCTCCACACAACTTTGTATTTCNANAATAGTNTTAAGNGTTAAAGCATTTTTCTGTTTGACNCGTTTATAACCNAGATGTAAAGCATTGGCATAGTAAGCGACTTCTTTAGTAGCAGGGTCAGNCATACTNGTTTGCAATTCATACTTATAAAGCGCGTCNTGTGTCGTGATGANATTTTCAATGGCCGAGCTGCTCTGAGCTTCTTGCAAAGATAGAGTTGAAAGCANAATCNCCTCATTGGGTATTGTTCTGGCNACCCCNTTTAGCTCAGCTAAATGGCGGTGCGCCTTTATAAGAGCGCGGAGTACATTAGGTGACTCCAGCTGCTCTTTAGGTGGTAGTGGGTCTAAATCTACTAAGGACATTGATCAAAAATCCATTATTTTGAGAAGTTTCGCGAGTACTTGCTCAATAATAGCGAGTTTTGAGAAGATTAGAAGTGATCTTCTCAAAACTGAGGAAATATGAGCACGTTTTCTGGCTTAGAACGATTGATTTAGGATTAGGCTATGAATGTTCACTTATACCTAAAAGCTAAAGGCCAGCCGCAAGGTCTCGGACCGAGCTAGAGCATTATCCCTAAATAAAATCGAATTTGTCAGCTTTAGTCCGTGGCTTCGCGCTAGCGATATCCTGATTCATGTGTGAGCCCCTCTGGGCGACCCTCCAAAAGTTCTACTATTTCATTCAACTGTTTTTGGTTTTTTTGTCCCTTAAAGTGTCCCTTAACTCCAACTAACTCGTTTTAGAGACACAGTCAATCTTTTTAGGGACACTCTATACTTAAGGGACACTAACTCAAACCCAACCGCCCTTACTAATAATCGGAAAGACCATTAGAAGTAATAACAGAATACGGCGGTGGCACTATCCATAATCCAGCACCGGGTTCCGTCGACACTCTTTCATTTCCTCCACCCAAAAAGCGAGTGGTCACCCGGAAGTAAATTCGCGTACCATCACCCCCGGCCTGCAATGAGGTCCATGCTGCATTAGGTAAAGTCCATTCGTCATAACATTCAGCGCTACCCGNCGTNGTCGGATCTCGATCTACGGTTACCCNACCACTATTAAAAGTGCTGCCACCGGGAAAGGTATCTGCGTCCGACACTTCTACACGATACTCTTCGTTACACAAAGAGGGATTCGGGAAGGTGGCAGCGCCAGAGCCGTTGAATTGGTACCGAGGACCGGTCCATACATGAAAGCTTGGGGCTGCGCCGCCCAGTTCAAGAAAGTCTACCTCCTCGTGTAGCATGCCATTAATGGAGTAGTCATCAGCAGGATCGTTGTCGTCAATATCGATAACCGCATCGCCACCGTTGGTTCCGCCTGAACAGCTAGAGGGATCGGTTGTACCTGCATCACTATCTAGACATACATGGGGGATTAAGAAGGTGCCCCCTTTCGCAAATCCTGCTGATACTTTATTNGCGGTATGAGGNCCNTTGTGAACAAANGCGGGNGGGCCNCCTGGTGATCCTGCTGAGGCCCATTCGTCCATCAACTTTTCTTCAAAGTCGTGGATGTANCGATAGATCCCTTGATCCGAAGANCCAGGNACACTCGCTCCGAAAAAACCTGTGCGTTTTAATGCNCGCGCAAATCTCACGCCNTACTGCGGTATGCCAGACCATTTACATTTGCTGCGCATGCCCGTTCGGACTTGCCATAATGCGGCCGTTGGCATTTGCATTTCCGAATACGCGCCTGAAGCCAAACTACGATGTTCGGGGAAATGATCTAAGGCATTACCCGGATTAAACGGCCATTCCAATTCATGCGCCCTCGGGAAGGCACCGCCTTCGCTACTATTGGCACAGTTTAAACTGTTGTCCACGCCACCTTGGTTTTTTGCATACCAACCTGCGGTGCAATTGGTAGATTCAAAATGATCTGGCCATGCATCTGCCAAATCATGGAAGACACTCCAACCCGTGGGAATCTCNCAGCTCACTGCGCCACACCAGTCACTNGGTCTTGTGTTNGTAAAACGNGGCGTTAGGCTGTGGGCATGTTCATGAGCGATAACNGTATTATCGTGTGCGGGATTAATCCGGCGATCCGTTAAAGGGGAGCCTGTCAGGTTCGGGCAACTGGCATTAAAGTATCCGTTACAAGCTCCAAACGTTAGGACGTCGCTGCCATTCGATGCGTTACAATAGCCAGATACTTCTACGTCAACCGTAAATTCTCCAGTGCGAGGGAACGGTGTAAAGACGGTTAAACCAATACCCTGTTGGGTATAGCGATGCAACTCTGCAAAAACATTCACTTGTTGAAAATCAGACTTACCGCCTGAATCGCAAATGGCATTAGCTGAGTTGTTAATGGGTGCCTGGTTAAAATTGGCAAAGGTCGTGGAGCTAGCGCCGGAATCAGGAATAGTCAGGTCACCTGCGTTGTAGCCATCTGCTTGAAAATCGATTCGATCAATCATGGCAGAGAATTCCAATTCGTAATTACTCCCTACTGCTGGATCTACAGCAAAAGATAAAGTAGTAGTGCCGGCACCAGGATCTCGATTAAACACGCGACCACTGGCAGCAATGTTGTGTACCAGTGCAATCATTTTGAGAATTTTCCCGGTGTCAGCGTCTAACCAAAGCTGAAATGCTGCAGGCATAGAAGTGCCGATAGGTAGCAGGTACTCCATACGAATAATCATTCGATAAGTATGATGCAATTGAATAACACCTGATGCATCGCTGCCGTTAGCTAACATAATAAGATTGGGCCCCTCTTCGACTAAGCCACAGCGAGCCTTCTGACCAGTAGGAAGATCGGGATTAACGATGCGCAGCTTCTCACGAAAATAAAAGTATTCGGATTCATCTAGGCAGGAGATCCCATCTAAAGTGGCCAGCTCCGCAAAGGCCTTTTCTTCTGACTCGACTTCCGTCAACGCTACGTTATTGGAAATGCCATAATTGTTTATTAAACTACCCCAGACTGCGGTAACGGTTTGCCCTTCCCATGCCGATGCATTTAAGGAAGCGTGCTCGATGGGTACATCGCCTGCCATCTGAGTAAAGGTAAAAATGGTTTCGAGTCTTTCAATACCTGCGACAAACTGTGCGTAGTTCATCCCTTCACCGGTCTCGAATGCGTTGTCTATTTCCTGGTCGGGGCTTATTTTTCCAGAGAAGACATCCATCATCTTTTGCGTTCTTTGCCCCCATATTTCTCTATTATTATTGGCTTCGTTAAGCACCTCTTGTNTTAAGGTATCAAAATCACCCCGCGGCATGTCNACTCCATCATTCGGCGACAACCGTAAACCCTCAATGCCTTGATCGAAACCAACGGCGGACAACACGGGACTAACAACGGCGTTTGTGATATCCGCAAGGGTTAAATTGGCTGCCTGAGCGGCATCAATGCTGACAAAAAAACTATCCGTATCCATACCCGGTAGACGTGCTCGCGCNTTAGCTGGCAAAGCGCCAGGATTAACAACTAACGATTTGAGCGCTGAAGGTTCAGGTGGAATAATACTGGGTGGATTAAAAAATTCTGGCGTTTCATCACATGCCTGTAACAAAAATACAACAGCGACAAGTAATAGTCGCCAGGGTGGGTTGNGATTTTTTTGCAAAATCGATTGAAGACTCATCATTTNTGCTCCTTTCGTAGTGAATAACAACTCTAACCGATAGCAATTCCAACGGGTATAGATCGGCTCTCAAAATTCCAAAATATTTTAACTTAAGACAAAATCGTATTAATTGATGTTTGGCAATATAGTGGCTAAAGTTTTTAGTTTGCAATAAATGAATGAGAAAGAACCATGAGAAAAAACCATGAGCCTATCCATTAAACAATTGAGATATATTTGCGCAGTTGCAGAACACTTGCATTTCGGGCGAGCGGCTGAGGCCTGTTATGTTACCCAATCGACTCTCAGTGCAAGCGTCCAAGATTTGGAAGACTTTCTTGGTGTTCCTATATTTGAGCGAACAAAGAAACACGTAATGGTCACTGACAAAGGCAGTGAACTATTAAAACGCGCATCACGGATACTGGAAGACGGGGCGGACTGATAGATTTTGCCGCAGAGCAAGAGGCTCCCCTGTCAGGAAAGATAACAATCGGTGCAATACCCACTATCGGTCCGTATTTGCTACCAAAAATGCTGGCCAAACTTCGGAAAAAATACCCCGCACTGAAAGTATATCTGCGAGAAGAACAAACTATCGCACTGCTCGAATCACTACGTACGGGTAGAATAGACGCCGCTATACTCGCTTTGCCCTATCCTCTACAGGGTTTTCATATAGAGCCCTTGTTTGATGAAGCCTTCAGTATGGCCTGCCTTCCAGGCCACCCCAAAAGCAAACTTAAGCAGTTAAAAACCAAACATCTTCAAGAAGAATCCATTCTCTTACTTGAAGAGGGTCACTGCTTACGACAACATGCCTTGGATGCCTGCAAGCTCAGCGGCGCAAGTTATGGCATTCCGTATCAGGGAACAAGTTTGCCTACCTTAGTGCAGATGGTTGCCAACGACATTGGTATTACTTTGATACCCGAAATGGCCTTGCAGGCCGGCATCTTAAAAAATACCGGCGTCATTTCTCGCGATTTTACAGACGAAAAGGTTAAGCGCACTATTGGCATAGTTTGGCGACCCAATTGCAGTAAACAAAATGACCTTATGCTATTGGCAGAATTTATCAGAGAGATTCACTAGTTACTTTCCCNCTGTGGGTGTTGGCACTCCAGATAATCCAGGCTCGACAAATAGTAATTTCCATATAGAAATAGTTCGTGAGCGGTTCATCGGGAAAAGGCCTAGGGGAAAAGCGACAAAACTAGTAAGGTCAATGATGCGGGGTTTGAAGTGATGGAGTATGCTTTGGTAGTTTCAGGGCAAAACAGCTTTCACCATTCTCATTTTCGTAGGTCATTTCTCCATTATGGAGCTCAACTATAGTTTTGCAGATATACAGACCTAAGCCCATAGTTGTTTCTCCTCCGGTGGGCACTGAACCCAGTGTAGCGAAAGGCATAAACAAATTGTCTTGAGATTCTGCAGATATACCTTTTCCTTCATCTGAAATGGCACAAACTTGGTTGTCGTTCTCTTCAAAGCAAGTCACGGTGATTATTGAATTGGGAGGACCGTATTTGATCGCGTTGCTCAGCATATTATCTAAACACTGGCGAATTCGCTGTTTANCAAGGCTAACTTTCTCAGATAAGTTTGAGTGAAACTCGATGGTTTGTTTTTTTCTTTCTGCAGAAACTCGATGATCGTGCACCGCAATCTCCACTATCGGATCTAGGCAATCCACAGACAAATTAACGTTAAATCGCCCTTCTTCAATAGAGGAAGTGCAGAGTATGTCAGTGAGTAAAAGAAGAAGTTCTTCGGAACTAAACTCAACAGTTTTCAGCATCTCAATGCTGCGCGAAATTTCTTGCGTTCCTATTCTATCAACGACGAGCTTGACGATGGAATTGATATTTGCGAGTGGCTCTCTGATTTCGTGAGCGGCGACACTAAGCAATCTGCTCTTTTGCTCGTTAAGTTCCACTAAGCGTTTACTCATCTCTAGACTAGTCGCCATGTGTCCAATTCGACTGAGGAACTCTTCTTGCTCAAAAGGTTTTTGAATAAAATCATCGGCCCCATACTTCATAAATTTTGCCGATAGCGTGTGACTACCGTGAGCGGAAATGCCCACTATGGCTAATTCATCAGACATATAGGACGTTCTAATCCTTCTTGTGAGTTCAAAACCATCCATGTCCTGCATAAAGCAATCTGTAACCACTATATTAACATCATTTTCTTTCAGCAAAATTAGGGCTTCAATGGCTGATTTAGCCTCTAAAACCTGAAATCGTTGGGTCCTGAGCATTGCCTTCATGATCGCTCGTGATGATTGTGAATCATCAACCACTAAAACGCATGTTGTATAGTTTTGATAAATTCTATTCGTCATCTCTATAACGTGACTAACGTTGTGTTTACCTTCTTTGAGGGTATAGTCAGCTACACCTCGGTAGAACATATCTTCCCTTAAGGCTTCATCAAAATGGCCAGTAAAAACGAGAACAGGAATGTCGAAGGATTTCACCAAATCAACAATTTCTCCATCATTTGAGTCAGGCAAATGGAGATCAGCGATAGCAACAAAAAAATCCGCAAAGTTGATTTCAAGTATTTTCGCAGCTTTAGCTAAGGAGGGAACTTGAACAGATTCAAAACCATGTTCGTCGAGCAACAAAGTACTCAGCATAGACGAGAATGATAGTTGGTCTTCGATTATTAAAACTTTTTTCATGTAAACATCAGCCACAGAGTTAACAGCTTATCTCCGTAGTCTAGCCCACTCAAAAGTAACATAAAGGTTTTTAAAGCAACTATAAACTGAGGGATTGATACGTTGCCTGAATTAGCTAATTAAGGCAACTCATATGCCGGAAGGCGCGCACTAAACCAGGTATTACTCAAGACGAGGCGTAATCGATCGCGAATTATCTGGCTTAATCCAGCCTTTCCCATTTCCCACTTTTGGCAATACCTTCTCCAGCCCGCTCAACCCTATCTATTCAGATACAATACAGTCACAATTGATCGACTTGAATACTGACTCTCTCACCATTTTTATTTTCTAGCTCGATACCAACTATCGTTGCCTTAATTTCACTTCTTGTTAAATTATTCTCGACTGCCTGTCGTTCCGGTTCACTGTCCCCACCACCACCACACCCGCCCAGCAAATACGTGGTAAGTAAAACCAGTGATATACCGATAGTCTTATTCATTGCATCCCTCCTGAATGGTCATATGTCACTAGCAGATTAGTAACGCCCTGTTTTAGTAACAACGGATGCTCTAATTTAATATGAAGTATCTCGTCATTGCTCACGAGTATTTCCTGGCCCAAAAATTCATCTCTGGGGCCAACCACGCCATCACTATCGATATCTAAATAGAGCTTTATTAGACTTATCCCCTCCCCTTCATCAGTTGACCCCGATGTATTAATATCGACAGACTTCAAAGTGTCTTCGCCCCATTCGCTAGTAAGCTGGAAACGCAAAATCACAAACTCCATATCATCAATATCATCTATATCTATAGGCTTGTGATCAACTTCATTTGTGAGAATTTCTGAATA
>JAESQG010000049.1 GCA_016765265.1 Pseudomonadales bacterium
CTTAGAACTCGAAATCACATTTCTTGTTGTGGCATTAGGGGAATCAAGCTGCTTAACCGAAATATAATTTTTCATCACCCTGACAAAAAATACTTTAAATAAATTGAAGGTTTTCATGTAGATTGCATGATAGTCGAAAAAATGCTTATTTATCATAGGGCAGCTCCCTTGTATTTATTCTGTATTATTTTTTTATTCTTTACTTTAATAAAATGCGTAGTCGTTTAAGCTTTAGAATCTCCTTACGTAGTTTTCGCAAGAAATCGTTCAAATCTAATATCCTACAAGTCTATTTGTCTCTAAGACTTTTAGCCAATCGATCCAAACTCGAGTTGTCATCGGACTGGGAAGATCGGCCCGTCGAAAACTGGTAGATGTGACCAAGTAGATCGGACACGGAAGTGATGTCAGCATCCGTCTTCATTGTGGCCGTATAAAATTTAAAATGTTTCTCTGCTAAAGCAAGATTAACTACGGCTAAGTTATATTGAGCCATACTATAGCGAGGATCTTTCTTCATCACTTTTTCGTAGTAACTTCTTGCGACTGGCAACTTTTTCTGTCTGTAAGCTATATTGCCTAGCTTATACATTGCAGGAAGAGAGCCTGTATTCACTTCTAATGCTTTCTCATAGGACTTAATCGCTGCTGGCCAATCTTTTTCTAAGTAAGCCTGCCCTCCTCTAATTAAGTAAGGTTTCGCGGGATCTGAATCAACCTTAATTTGTTTACCCATATTAGGCTGAGTACTTTGACAACCAATAAGCACTGCCCCCATCAATGCCAACAGTATAAATCTCGGCAGCACTATACTCATTAATCTGCGCTCCATTGGGTATACCAAGCAATTTTTGAATTCGCTTTTGTGTAGTATTCTGTCCCTGGTGGCACCATATCTACCACCATTCCCCACGCGTCACGCGCTTTTTTCGAGTTCACATACTCTAAGCGCAACCCTTTTCGATAGAGCTGTTTTGATTTTAGCTCCACATTGGAAAGTGCTACTTTAGCCTCAATACTATCGCCCACCTTAAGTGCTTTTTTCCATAGACGATACGCTTTATGATGATTTCCGTTTCTTCGCGCCGCAGTACCTTGATCAACAAACTCCTGCATTACTCGGGTAGCCACCTCTATTGAATAGACACTTTTCCGCCTGGTTTTAAAGGCCTTTTTCTCTTTTTCTAAAAATGCGGTCCATTGTTCAAAGCCATCCTGTTTGTTCCCGGACCTAAAGGTATCATTGCCTTTTTTATACGCTTTATACAAGCTCTCAAATTGGCGCCTTTTTTTCAATAGCTTCGAGGCCATAACGATCGATATTCCTTTTGATCCTTGTGCCTCTTTTAGAGCTTTAATTATCGCTGGCGCCTCACCACGCAAATATCGCTTATCGGCTGATGCGAGCAGTTTTTTTGCTTTTTTATCAGCGACGATAGAATGATTAGCTTTGAAAGGTGAGTTATTACCGGTGGTTTCTGCCTTGGGTGGCTCTACCATTTTCGGAGCGGTACTTTTTGGCTCGATACTCTTCGGCTCGATACTTAGAGGCACAGCAGGTGTCGGGAGCTGGGCAAGAAAGCTTTCCCCAGGACCATTATCAAAAGAAAAAGCAAAATCGATAGTTTCATCTATTTTATTCGCTAGTGGAGCCGCTACTGTTGGGGCTTCAACGGCTGCTGTTGTACCACTCTCATTAACGTTAACTTCTTTCTCCGAAACTGAGACTGAAGTCGTGCTGGGATTTGAGGAAACATCTTCCGCACCACCCCAGCGTTGATAGCCGAACCCAGCAGCGACAACAATAGCCGTCACACTAAGACCCACACCAAGCAATCGCAATTTAGGTTTAATCTTGTTTAAATCGAATTTAGTTCGACCATTTCTATCATCTAACTCCGGCTCAGACTTGTTTTGAAAAGCTATATTAGAAAAATTAAGGGTCGCGTCACCAATTTTTATCTCATCCCCATCTTCCAACAGAACACGAATCACCTTGAAGCCATTAACCCTGATCCCATTGAGACTCTTTAAATCATTAATAACAAATCGACCCGATTGATAAATAACTTCAACATGACGTCTAGATATACCCCGACCTTCCAACACCAAATCACAATCTTTGGCCCGTCCAATAGAATAGGGGAATTGATGGAGAAGATATTCATTACCATCAGAATCGACGAGCATGACTTGCTCAATTTCAAGCGCATCTAAGTCGCTAATAACTTCAGTGTGGTCTTCTTGCCATTGGATGTCGTCAATGTTGTGGTCGCTGATGAAGCTGTTGTCAACTATAGGCCTGTTGTCAACTATAGGCCTGTTGTCAACTATAGAGCTGTCATCAACAGTGTTTGCAAGAAGGTTTTCAACGTTATCATTAGATTTAATATCAAATAGCTCTTCACTTTGATCGGTGCTAGAGACCGACTGCTTTAAATTTTCATTTTGGTGATTTACAGAGGAGGTTTGATCTTTTACAGAAGTAGTTTGGCCTTTTACAGAAGCAGATTGATCGGGCTTGGACCCTTTACTAGGCGGCTGCCCAGCCACAGGCGTTGATTCCACAACAAACTCTGCATTATCAAACATAGCGTATACCGGGAAACCTAAGCTTCCTCTCTTTGAATTATTATTTTCATTATATTGTTATAATTTTCAATATTTTGCACCAGTCTCAGGCTCACTACTGGAAAATCTCAGATTGTGGCAGTCAGTTGGTTTCTACTCGATACCGACTCATAGAGCACAGAATCAGGCTCATCGTCACACATTGACAGAGATTATACAATTTCATTAAGTTACTTTCATGTAAAGATTGATATCCAAACATCAAGCGGGTCAGTTTGTTAAGCTCAGCTGTCAGTCGAGCTTTAATTCGTCCCCAACTTCTAGACCGTAGTGATTGGCTCCCCCAGCAGCTAGCTCTAACACGCTATCACAGCCTTTTGGGGCAAAAGCAAAGTTAAACGGTCTTACATTTCTCTTTAATCCAGTGATGATATTTGCACTATTAAGGAAAACTACGTCTATAGTAAACATCATTCCAATAGTATGTATGCTCGAGCAAGGCTTTAGCCATAACGCTTCCTCTAATGGCAATGTTAATCGGCCTAGCAGCCCTCTTAAACGCCCCCACCAGCTATGTGCTTTCCGGACTCGGAGTGCCTGAAATGTTTTTTCAAACATAGAATTTTCCTAGAATCGAGTATAACTTTGAAATGGCATTAAAGCATTCCATCGAATACCGATGGCAAGATACCGGCGTCATCCAACCCG
>JAESQG010000050.1 GCA_016765265.1 Pseudomonadales bacterium
ATCGTGGTGTCCGTAATCTTGGCTTGGCATTTTGGGAGAATAAATTCCGAAGAGACGTGAGTTCAAATGAAGCTTAGGTTAAATCTTCTTGTTAGCTCATCATTGAGCATCAACACCGTTTCGCTTATGGTTATCCATGGATGATGTCATTCATTGATCCCTAATAATTCTATTTCAAATACCAAAGTGGAACCGGCTTCAATTTTTCCAGCCTTTCGATTGCCGTAGGCCAGCGTACTGGGGATAAAAAAGCGTGTCTTTTCGCCGAGCACCATCAGTTGCACACCTTCGGTCCATCCCTTGATGACTTGATTCAAGCCAAAAGCAATGGTCTCACCGCGGTCCACTGAGCTATCGAATACTGTGCCGTCAATTAGAGTGCCGTGGTAGTGTACGGTGACTTTATCTTTTGCTGTTGGGTGAACACTTCCGGTTCCTTCTTCAAGTACCTGGTATTGCAAACCTGAGTCGGTTGTTTTTATGTCGGGTTCTAGTGCATTTTTTGTAAGAAATTCTTCCCCGATTCTAATATTCTCTTTCGCGTTGCCACCACCGGAAAACAGTCGTAAAACCATAAATGTAAGGAAAGCAATACCCGCGAGAGTAATAATAATTTTCATAATCTATTCCAAATCTAATGAAAGGCACATTAATTATTAAGCGACAAATTCTATCATACTAAGGNCGNCCGTTAATAANTATGCTTGTTCGTTAATNATTATGCTNGNTAAAGGTATCACTTCTAATTGCCATTGGTCCTGTGTATATTATGGATGAATAGAAATAGATCACCTTTTCGAGATATCAATATGCCTGAGATGCCTGAGATGCCTGGGACAACAGAAGAACAAACTCGNAAAAGTCGNCCCGCAATCCGCTGGGGCGTTGCCTTGCTGGTATGCGTAGTCTTAACCGCTGGATTAGCGACGTTCAAAGTCATGCAAATTAAAGCAGCCATCGCTTATGGGAAGTCCTTTCCTGAACCTTCTGCAACAGTTGAAACAATGGTAACAAGTCGAACTCACTGGCAACCAAAACTGAAAACAATCGGTACCGTCGTTGTCCCTCAAACTGTGGTTTTATCGGTGGAGTTAGGAGGGCGGGTTACGCAAGTCAATGCCAAATCAGGCTCCATGGTAAAAACCGGCGATATACTGTTGCAACTTGATATCAGCGAAGAGCAAGCAAAGTTCCAAGCGGCAAAGGCGAATAAAGAATTAGCGCGTTTGGCACTGTTGAGAATTAAGAAANTACATCGAGATAAAACAGCCAGCGAAGAGAAATATGACCAAGCCAGGGCACAGTTATCGGTGATGTCCGCAGAGGTTAAGGNGCTAAAGGCCATTATCGAGAAGAAGACGGTTAGGGCGCCGTTTGATGCTAAGGTCGGTCTTCACCGGTTGGAAGTAGGGCAGTTACTGCAAAGCGGCGATTANATTACTACTTTAGTTGGGTTAAACGATTACCTGTGGATTGATTTCACTCTACCATTAAGCCGAGCTGTGATTAAGGTTGAGGATAGTGTTNAAGTAGATCTGTCAGGTATAAAAGGGGCAANACTTNAAAANCATNATTTTATCGATGCTCTGATTATNGCAGAGGATACTGTNGTATCTGCGGCTACACGTAATTTAGCCTATCGTGCNCAAGTTGAAATTCAAAATAGTTTTAATGCGAATAAGTTAAAACATAATGCAATAGTTGATATTTATGTACCCACTGCAGTCTCTCAAGAAGTCGTTATTGTGCCGAAAACTGCAATAAAACGAGATTCTTTTGGAAGTTATGTGTTTGTATTAACGACTGCGCAGGAGGCAGCAACTCAAGGTATGGACACCCCAGAAGGTGCGTATAGGGCAGGGCGTCGTTCCGTTAAGCTGGGAGAAGAGCGGGCACTTGATGTTGTTATTGCAGAAGGACTGGGCGTGAATGAGTTAATTGTTGCGAAAGGTGCCTATAAGCTGAANCAAGATTTACTTGTTTATGTGAAGANTCAGTCGGCAGGAGAATAGTCATGGCGAGACAGTTTGGTCGTCCAACTGTNATGGACATATTTGTTAATCGTCCCGTGTTAGCGNTAGTNATTTCTCTGGTTCTGGTGCTAGTGGGTTTAGGTGCAGCCTTTCAACTTCCCGTTCTACAGTTCCCCAAAATTGATAGCTCATCGTTGGTGGTACGTACCAGTTACGTGGGCGCTTCTGCGGAGCGGGTTAAAGGCTTTATAACCGAACCGATAGAACGTGTTGCGTCTACTGTTCCCGGTGTAGATTTTGTTGATTCGGTAACTCAAGCGGGTACGAGTACCGTCACCGTTTGGTTGAAATTAAATGAAAACAGTACTGAGGCTTTGGCCGAGTTGTCCTCTCGCATAGACCGAATTCGTTTCGAACTACCCAAAGGGGTAGAAGGCCCTTCAATAACCGTAAGCCGTGCAGATAGGCCGAATGCTGCTTTTTACCTCGACGTTAATTCTGAGCATATGTCTCGCGCTGAGATCACGGACTATCTCACCAATGAAGTTAATCCNCTAATGGCTTCAATTGATGGTGTACAACGCATTGGNTTAGAGGGAGGGCGCAAGCCAGCAATGAGAATATGGCTTGATCCTGACAAGCTGGCGGCTTTTAACGTAAGTTCAGCAGATGTCCGTTCAGCGCTGGTGAGTAACAATGTTATTTCCACTTTAGGTCGTAGTGATAATCAGCAGCAGAGAATAGATTTATTGGCTGATACCTCAATGCAAACAGTGGAAGACTTTGAGCGATTAGTGGTGCGTCAAGTAGATGATACTTTGATTCGAATGAAAGATGTTGCCCGAATAGAGCTAGGAGAAGAGGAGGGGAATGTTAATGCGCGCTACACTCAGCGCCAATCTGTCTATATATCGGTATGGCCATTACCGGGCGCAAATGAAATATCGATCGCTGACGAGCTCTATTTAATACTAGATGATTTAGCACCGACCTTACCCAAAGGATTGAAGATTGTGGTGGGCTACGATATTACCTTGTATATGCGAAACGCATTACGTGAGGTTTTTATCACGCTGGCAGAAACAATTATGTTAGTGGGGTTAGTCGTGTTAGCAATGATGGGCTCCTTACGTTCCGCCTTTGTACCTTTAATTACGATACCAATCTCTTTGTTAGGCGCTGTCGCGGCCATGACGATTATGGGTTTCTCACTCAATCTATTGACGGTTTTGGCCATTGTACTCTCCGTTGGTTTGGTTGTTGATGACGCCATAGTGGTGGTGGAAAATGTTGCCCGCTATATGCGAGAAGGGAAGTCACGCACCGAGGCTGCATTAGCCAGTTCACGACAATTGTTAGCGCCCATCATTGGTATGACAATAACCTTGGCAGCGGTCTACGCACCCATTGGTTTTTTAACGGGATTGACTGGGGTGTTATTCAAAGAATTCGCTTTCACTCTATCGGTTGCGGTATTGATCTCAGGGGTTGTTTCACTAACCTTGTCTCCCATTATGAGCGCTTATGCGACCTCTGAAGGGGGGCACGAAAGTCGAATGACCCTGTGGGTGAACGACCGTTTTGCATGGATTCAAAAGATCTACGGAAGCGGGTTGGAGCACGCGTTATCGTGGCGTGCTCAGGTATTATTTATGGGCGGATTCTTTTCTCTGTTAGTGATTCCCTTTTATCTGTTTTCGCTACAAGAATTGGCCCCTACTGAAGATCAAAGTAGCATTAGTGTGATAGTTGAAGCACCACCAGAGGCCTCCATACATTACACAACTGATAATATGTATGATGTAGTTGACAGTTTGATGGCGTTTCCGGGAACACGATTTATGTGGCAAATTGTGTTCCCCACAGGTGGTTTTGGTGGTTTGCAATTTGTTGACTTTGAAGATAGAGAGCAGAGCGTTAAGGAGCTACTACCACTAGCCTACGGAAAGTTGTTACAAATACCGGGATTAAAAGCATTTCCTGTCTTGCCGTCAGCACTACCTACTGCAGGCAATTTCGATGTAGAGCTAGTGGTCATGTCTTCGGATTCACCTCAGCAAATGAAAGCTTATGCTGACCAACTTATCGCTGCTGCTTACCAAAGTGGTAAGTTTATGTTTGTTAATACTGATCTCCAGATTGACTTACCTCAGGTGCAGTTTTTGTTAGATCGCGAGCGAATAGCAGATTTGGGGATGAGTCTAAGTTCCGTCAGTCAACAACTAGGGATATTGCTTTCAGGTAATTACGTTAATCGTTTTGATTTTGATGGAAAAGCCTATCAAGTTATTCCAATGATTGAGGGTTATGGACGTACAGATCCGCAATCATTAATGAATTTACAGTTACGTACACCTACAGGTGAATTGATTCCCGTGTTTGCCATCGCTGAACTAGAGTATTTAACGGCACCAAGAGTGTTAGGTAAATTTGAACAAAAAAATTCCTTCCGAATTTTTGGGGGTGTTTTACCGGGTACTACAAAAGAACAAGGCTTGGTTGTGTTAGAGGAGGCTGCCGCAGAAATTTTACCACTGGGATACAGCCTTGATTATGCGGGTGAGTCTCGTCAGTTACGTCAAGAAGGTAATACGCTGATTGGGGTGTTGATTATAGCGTTGATATTTGTCTATTTTGTATTGGCTGTACAGTTCAACAGCTTTCGTGATCCTCTTGTAGTCTTGGTGGGGTCGGTGCCACTGGCGTTATCGGGAGCAATGTTATTTCCATTTTTAGGTTGGACAACTATTAATATCTACTCTCAGATAGGCTTTATTACCTTAGTTGGTCTGATTGCTAAAAACGGTATTCTTATTGTTGAGTTTGCTAATCAGTTGCAGTCAGCGGGTCTCAGTAAATACGATGCTATCAAAGAGGCAGCCGAAACGCGTTTACGCCCTGTTCTAATGACAACCGCAGCAACCGTTTTCGGGCACTTTCCTTTAGTGTTGGTTGTGGGAGCCGGTGCTGAGGCTCGAAATAGCATCGGCATAATTCTAGTGGCGGGTATGATTGTAGGTACATTTTTTACCCTGTTTGTCTTGCCCAATGTTTATATGTTGCTTGCGGGACAGCACAATACGGTTAATCCTGTTTCGGATACTCTTCAAGCTGGCCGTCCAGGTTAACTGTCCCAGGTGCTTTTGCTGTGCCAGCGGGTTTCACAACAAAGGGTTTGCCCTTTGGTATAACACTGAGGGCCTCGGTTTTACGCTCTTATTCTTAATATGGCGATTAGAAGTTTTTATACCTCACAAAAACCCGCATAAGCATCTAAATTTGCAAACATATTGCGTCACTTCGGCCTGCATTTTATTAACCAGAGCATCGAATCAAATTCAACAGCCTAGATCTGACTGCTGAGGACTATTTTTCGCCTTATTATGTGATAGAATAAGGCCACAATAATAATAACTGGTCTACCACTCGGCTCCAAAAATAGAAAGTAGACCCAGTAGTATGAAGGAATACTAGCTATGCCCCCCGTTTATTCTAAGCCTTTAATATTTCTACTATTGTCCCTATCGACGATTCTTATTAGCAAATTCATTATATTGGTTTAGAGGTTTTCCCTGTAGAATTAGCTTTAATTAAACAATTGAATTATCCTGAAAAAATAGGAGGAATGAGTGAAAAGCATTTTACTAAAAT
>JAESQG010000051.1 GCA_016765265.1 Pseudomonadales bacterium
TGGTATTAAATCGTTGGTATTAAATCGTTGGTATTAAATCGTTGGTATTAAATCGTTGGTATTAAATCGTTGGTATTAAATCGTTGGTATTACGTAGTGAGTACGGGTGGGGGTTCTACAACATTTGGTTCTTTTTCTGGGGGGAAAACAGACACGACATCATCGTTCTCTGTATTTTCACGTTCAGCAGTCTCTTTCTCATTGGCGGTTTTTGCAGACTTTTCGCTCCAAACCCAATCTGAGATGACTTCATTGGAGGAATACCCCGCTTCGCTATTTAACAACAGTTCACGAACGCGTTCGCAGTCACTGGTATCGCAGGCTTTCACCAACTCATTGAGGACCGAGTACACATTTGCCCATGGTAATTTAAACTCTTCTGCACACATAATTCGGGGGTGCTCTGTTCCCCAGGGGTTGTCTCCCACTAGCAACTCTTCATAGAGTTTTTCGCCTGGCCGCAAACCGGTATATTTAATTTCGATATCGCCCAATGGAAATTTTTCTGTTTTCAGCGTTAGCCCCATAAGGTTTATCATTTTCTCCGCCAGCTCTGCGATTTTTACCGGCTCGCCCATGTCTAGTACAAAGACTTCACCTTTGTGGGCTAAAGCACCTGCTTGCAACACTAACTGAGCGGCTTCTGGCACGGTCATGAAATAGCGAATGATATCGGGGTGGGTAACGGTTATGGGTCCGCCCGCTTTGATCTGTTCACGAAATAAAGGGACGACCGAACCTGAAGAATCTAAGACGTTGCCAAATCTCACCATACAGTACTTGGGTGCATCCACCTCCTGTGCCAAGCCTTGTAAGACTTGCTCAGCCAAGCGCTTCGAGGCGCCCATTATGTTGGTAGGACGAACGGCTTTATCAGTAGAGACTAGGACGAAAGTACTTACGCCCGAGCCAATAGCGGCTTCAGCACAATGCCATGTTCCGAATACATTATTCCTCACACCCGCAATAATATTGTGCTCAACCATGGGCACATGCTTGTAGGCGGCGGCATGGTATATGGTGTCTACGCGAAAGGTGGTGAAGATTTCTTTTAGTCGGTCTTTTTCTAAGACGGATCCGAGGAGAGCGGTTAATTTATATTTTTCTTTTCTTTGTGCTACTGTTTTTTCTATCTCTCTTTCAATTTGGTACAGCGCATATTCGCTGGAATCTAGTAGTAGTAGATGGGTGGGTGACAGTTGGGCTATTTGGCGACTCAGTTCGGAGCCAATTGATCCNCCGGCNCCAGTGACTAAGACGACTTTATCTCTTATNCAGCTTTCTAACATGCTTNGTATNGGTTCNACGGGGTCTCTNCCTANNANGTCCTCTACGCCTATGTCTCTNAGNTGGTCNATNTTTTCATTCTCNTCNCCNAGGTCTGCGAGGGCTGGAATGGTTTTNACTTTGACNGAAACGGTTTGTANTTTATCNATGATGTCTTTTCTTTTNTCTCGGTCTANTCTNGGCATGGCTAATAANACTTGCGTTATATTTTCTTCTTTTACTAACGTTGCNAGNNTTGTTGATTTGTAGACTTTGAGTCCGTTGACGTTGATACCNTGGAGGGTGACATCATCGTCTACTAGAGCGACCACGGTGTATTGATCACTGCTTTGTAGNGCCTGCAGTAGTTGTACACCCGCTTTGCCTGCGCCGTANATTAAAACTCTCGCCANNGATTTGTTGGTGATAAAGGTNTAGAGTTCTGCGATTANCAGTCTTGAGACGACGANAATGAGTGTGACGAGTCCNCCGTACAGTGCGGNGGCGCCTATGTTTATGTGTAAACTGCTTATTTGTAAATTATTTATTNGTAAACCGNNAGNTTGTAGATCGNCNATTTGTGTGTCGCTGATCATNATCTTNGNGCCNGCATACAGAGCGATATAAAAGGCNGTTGATGCGAGAGCGGCTAAGAGTATTTTGAGTATTTGGTGGGTGCCCACATAACGTATCATGGTGGTNTAAAAGCCGCANGCNGNAAACACNANTATGGATAAAAACGCNACTATNACGAATGANGGGATGAAAGAAGTTAAGATNGTAGTTTGCCAGTACTGGGGAATNCCACGCCATTCAAANGANTAGATGCTGGACACACCGAATGCGAGTAGCAATACCAGCAAATCAAACAGAACAAGAATTATTTTTTTCTTGCTCCGTGGAAGATTGAATAAGAAATGTGGAAGCATTCTGTTNGGCAATCCTTTGCCTGAANGGTGTCAGTTAGCCATTAATGGCGANAGTANTGGGCNAGCGTAATGACTGGCCCTTAGTTTTACAAAAAGAGGTTTTACAAAAAGGGGTTTGATCAAAGAGAGTTTGAAAATNGATGCTGTNGAGTAGGGGTTTTATTNGGGTTNTNGCACGCTACCGCCATAAGAGNTTTGTCTCTCATCCCTAATTGGTGCGTTTTTTATTCTGTTGTTGTTATTTTATTCTGCNCTNGCCCANTTGCTGCATAGGCNTCTTTAAATATGTTTNTAAAGATTAGCTAATTGTTTTTGCTTGTCAATTTTTGAAATCGGTTTTTTTTGATTTTTAACGAATACAAAAAGGACTCTCGAAATATTGTTAAAGTGTTTGGGGTGAGCAGGTTAAATTTGCGAAAAATGTAAGCTGACGAAGACGCTTAAAGGTTGTTTACCTTTATTAATACAGTTATTTTTTCTGAAATTTCAGAAAATCCGGGGTGCTTATCAGTTAAGTCTGTCAATANTGGCAGTGTTTTTTCTGCAGCTTGTGTAACCTCATTTAATGCTTGATCCATTTTATTGTTATTGAGTAAGCAGTGCTGCCTTCCAAACTGCTGCACAACTTTCAACTTCGGCCACCGTTTAGAGCCGGTTAAACTTAGGGCCATAGTGTCGTTAACGATATAGGGTACAGTGGAAATTATGTCATAGCAGGGAGCCATCTCTCGCACTTGGGCAGGCAGCGCACCTGCCTTGTAGTGACGTAAATCATGATACAAAATACCACTATTTTTAAGATGCGCATCACCATTTCTGATTTGGATATTGACCAGAGTTAGCTTAAAAAAATCGTAGAGNGCCTGTTGCTGATATTGCGGTGAGACGTATTGGCGAAGAGTGTTCGCACAAGATTCGAGACTGGCATCGTATTTCTCCCGTGTGCCTTTTCCTTGCAATACACAGAAATCTTCAAATCCAATTGGCTCTCCAATCTCACTGAGATCAAACCTTTTGCTAATGAGTAATTTGCCATTATCACTTAAGTAATAATCTGGTACTTTCAGACCGGCATTTTTAGCCAATGTTAAGCAGAAGTATTCGTTGCAGGCCAGTTCTGGGTATTCCGCCCACCAGCTTTTAACAATATAAGAATGCAACGGCACAGTGGCTTTACTGTTCACCGTGTCTAATAATATTTTAGGCTGTACGCCAGCGACCCCAGAGTGTGTTGCATAGCGCTTGAATAATTGCTCAAATAAATTGCTATCGTCACTGCTGATCAGCTGCTGTAGGTTGGGAAAACTTTGGCCTTTCTCGGGTAACGCTCTGCCCTCTGCGCTATAAGCAATGCGTCCGATTTGATTGGACCCAAGCAGTGTTAGCATTGTTAAATCATCACTGCCATACCGCTTGGCTACCGCTAACTCGATAGCTTGACGTAATGCTCCCTCAGGTAAGTTCATCTGGAATATGGGGTGGAGGTCATGACTGCTATAGCTTTCGGCACGTAAAGGCATGGAGAGAGAGATGGCCTCAGTGGCATCATGACGATAGGTGAAGCTATGATGTCTTTCCCCTTTGCTTAGAAGCCCTGAAATTGAATTGCTCAGATGGATGTCAACATTTGCCACTGTGTTCTGCCTTTCCTTCTACCCGGCTATTTTACTTTTATCTAGCGCCTACTCTTACATGATGTCATCTACAAAAAGTCATCTTTTTTTGGCAACAAGCAATTCATCCAGTGTTGGCAATCCAACGTCTCTTATTGCAAGTTGCAACCCTAACAACTCCAGAACTCGCCCGAACTTTCGTATGCCTATGTCTGAAAAACCATTTCGCTCTATACTGCCTATGGGTGTGGCCAGTAATGCAACA
>JAESQG010000052.1 GCA_016765265.1 Pseudomonadales bacterium
AGGCCCTACCGATGAACACCGGAGCGGAGGCGGTGGAAACTGCTATCAAGGCAGCACGAAAGTGGGCGTACACCAAAAAAGGTGTCCCGGCGGACCAGGCTGAAATTATTGCTTGTGAGGGGAATTTTCATGGCCGTACCATCGCCATCGTAGGCTTGTCTACTGAAAAGCAGTATCGCGATGGCTTTGGTCCTTTCCCTGCTGGGTTGAAACAAATACCTTTCGGCAACACTGAAGCGTTAGAAAAAGCGATAACTCCCAATACGGCCGCCTTTTTAGTGGAACCGATTCAGGGCGAAGGCGGCATCATTGTGCCACCAGAGGGGTATTTAAATCGCTGTGCGAGTCTTTGTCGACAGCATCAAGTGTTGCTGATTTGTGATGAGGTGCAAAGCGGGTTGGGTCGAACTGGCAAGTTGATGGCCTATCAACATGACTCGATACAGCCTGATGGGTTAATTTTAGGAAAGGCCCTAGGCGGTGGGCTACTGCCCGTATCGCTTTTTCTCGCCAATGATAGTCTGATGTCTGTCTTTACCCCAGGAGACCACGGCAGCACTTTCGGAGGATATCCATTAGCTGCAGTGGTAGCGAAAGAGGCACTAGACATACTGGTAGAGGAAAATTTATCCCAGCGATCCCATGAGATGGGGCTCTATTTCATGGAGGGACTTCATCAGATTGTTAAAAGATTAGATAATTCTTTAGTGAAAGAGGTGCGAGGTAGAGGTTTATTTATTGGATTGGATATAAATCAAGAAATAGCGAGTGCGAGGGATGTCTGTGAAAAGCTCATGGATAAAGGGCTTTTAAGTAAAGACACTCACCATACTGTGGTTCGCTTTGCACCACCACTAGTGATAACGAAAGAAGAAATCGATTGGTCTCTTGAGCAGATTGAGTTTGTGCTGGGTTTGTTTTAAAGAAGAGTGAAGGACAAGTATAAACTGCGCTACCTCTGTGGACCTATAACTGAAGGGCTTTCCGCCATAAAGTTGTAAATTAGCTTCTCTAGTTTATACTTAACAATTCCTTGGTAGAAAATAAAAAAATAATAACGAATATTTTTTGCGCTCCCCTTCTTTTTTTTAATTAAATGTAATAATTTATTGCACCATTGTTGGTCAATGTCATTTTTTACGTTATAGTCCAACCAGTCACATAACTGAAATGCCGATGGAAAGTCATTGTTTAACTTACTAGGCCTAAAGATTTTGTCGGTAATCGTTTTTTTATGTTGAAGAGTAAGTTAAATAACTAACATTTAGTGACGTGTGTCACATCACTATAAACAGTTTTTAAAAGTCGGGAGACGAAGATATGAAGCGTAAGCTAATTTCAATAGCTGTTGGAGCGGCGTGTGCGGTAACTTCAGTTGCAACGCTGGCGATGGATGGGCCCACTGTGTACGGACGTATGGATTTGTCGCTGGAAACGGCTGATATCGAGTCCGCTGGTACTGATGCATGGCGAGTTACGAGTCATACTTCGCGTTTGGGATTTAAGGGCCGCGCCGATTTGGATGGCACCTTATCGGTGATCTATAAATATGAGACAGCAATTAGTCCTGATACGGGCGTCGTTGCTGGCACTACTCGAAATGCCTTTATCGCCCTGAAGTGTGATGATTTAGGGACGATTCTGTTGGGACGTCATGATTCTCCTCTCAAACAGGCTCAAGGGAAGATTGATCAATTTAATTACCATGCGGCTGATATAAAAAATGTTCTTTTGGGTGAAACTAGAATGATGAACGTGGTCGAGTATATATCACCAAAGATTATGGACGATTTTACCGTAAAATTTGCTATAGCACCGGGTGAAGGTGCGAATATTGATGGTAGTGGTGGTGTCGAAGATGGAATTGCAGATTCTATTTCCTTTTCTGTGACTTATGCTGTTGATGATCTGTATTTGGCCTTTGGATATGATGATACCGTTGTAACAGGCATTCCCGCAGTGGATGGAGGTGGAGCACTGGCGATAGATCTAATACGTTTAGTTGCCGCCTACAAAATGGATGATTTCAAGTTTGGTTTCTTGTACCAAGACGGCGAACCTTCTGTTGGGACGGGGGATCATTCAGGGTTGATTCTTAGTGGCTCCTACAAAATGGATTCCAATACCTTTAAAGCGCAATTTGGGCAAGTGGAGACAGCTAATTTAGATAGAACTTTGCTTGCTTTTGGTGTTGATCATATGCTCGGGAAGAAAACTGATGTTTACGCAGAGCTTACGATATTATCGGCTGACAGTACGGCTCCAGCTGCGGATACCGACGACACCACGATAGGTGTTGGTGTGCGGCACAAGTTCTAAGCTTAGTAAAGAGAGCAAAAAAGGGCGCGCAAGCGTCCTTTTTTGTATGTGAACCAAATGAGTTCATCATAACTGATGTCATTTGGTCATTGCTTTTTGTGGTACCAAAAATTAAGTTGGGTTAAATTAGAGGGAATACTTTAGCCACGAATAGGTGATGAGTAATGTCAATTAGCAGAGCATCAATTTTCTTATTGGCCCTGGGATTGTTGGTTAGCTCTCAAGTTTATGGCCAGCAAAAAATTACCGTAGGAACGTTCTATTACTCAGGTGACTACGACAGAGAAGAAAATACCTCTTTTTCATTTGTCCCCGTTGTCTGGAGTTATAAGGTTAAGCCGTGGAAATTTAAGATATCTTCAGGGTGGGTCCTAGTGGATGGACCTGGAGATATTGGTGGTGATTCTTTGGTGTCCGATTCTAGCTCTGTTCGCGGTGATCGCGAACGAGGTCTCGGAGATCTGCGATTAGCAGCGACTTACCAATTTAAAAAACCGCTGCCAGGTCGTGTCTGGGTTGATGCAGAATTAGTCTGGAAGCTCCCTATGGCGGATGAAAGTAAGGGTTTAGGGACGGGTGAGGAGGATCAAAAATTAAAGCTGGATTTCATAAAGTCGTTTTCTCAGGTTTATGGGTTTTTGACCTTGAGTTATAACCGACGGGGGGAGCCAGATGGCTTGTCTTTGAGAAATGTGCGGGGCTTATCTTTAGGCTTTAGCCAAAGCATAGACAGGGGACGCTCATGGGGTATGTTTTATGATTTTCGAACGGCCTCGAGAAGTGAAAACAATGATATTCAAGAAATCAGTCTGTTTTATTCCTTACCCGTAGATAANCAATGGAAAGTAAGCTCTTTTGCTTTGATGGGTTTAAATAACAGTAGCGCCAAGTATGGACTTGGTTTTCAAGCAACACATGATTTCTAGCTTTTCCGAACGATTACTCTTATTCCGGAGGATCTAATTGAGGGGCTCCACCAAAGTCCGCGGTACTCTCTAATATATCTAAACTTTCGGGCCTACCCTCAATTTCTGGGCGCTCAATATGCTCAATACGTTCGGGCCTTTCCGGTCGTTCAATAATTTCAGGGCGTTCGGTACTGGGTTCATCGATATTTCCAGTGCCTCCGATACCCCCTTCATCTGGGTCGGGTCCATCATAAGCNGCCGCAGGTATCGCANAGGTGGCGATGCAAATCACTANAAGGTGTCGCCATCTATTCATCGGTTTTACCCTCAGNTTGGTCATCGTTATCTTGTTTGAACTGATGAAAGAAAAACANTCCCAAATTGATACGTTGCTGCGCATTTTCTTTATTATGATCTGCTTTTTGTAGCAGTTTTGCCTGTCGATTGACAGATTTTAATAATTCCATGCCTTGATCGTTAGCAAGAGTAGTTAGTTTATCAACCGACTTGGGTGTTAAATGATTGTAATAAACTGCGCGATCAAAATAGNTNGGGCNNTCNCCACTTAAATTGTGCCCGGCAGCAGCNAGGTGGTCATGTAGGTTNTTNCCAAANAATANNGCCTTATCATCAAAGCCCTGCTCCGGTATAAATGCTTCCATGTTTAGATGTACTTTGTCATTTTCATCAATGTAGACGACGTTGTGATGGAGACAGTTGTCGAGAACCACACGAGCTCTGAGATCCTTTTTATTGACACTTTCTACTAATGACTCGAAGCTTGCTTTTTTTTCTTGAGTTTTTAAACGGGCTAAAGGGAAAGCATTGCCTCTCTTGTCACAGTAAAGAGGATCACTTAGCCAAGTAGCGATCAGTTGCGACATTAGGGGCGATTGAGGCGCCGGCTCATCGAGTTCATCGTTATGGAGTCGCCTTTTGATATCTTTGCGATGAACTCCCGTCAATAAGCTGATGCGGCTGTCGGTTTGTTTTTTCCCAGGTAGAGGGAATTCCTCGTTGGCCACTTGCACATAAATAGATTTAAGGATCTCGCTTAGAACGGGAAAGGTAATTTGGTAATGTAGGAGCAGTTTCACCAAGGGACGTAACAAATGACGTAGTGCAGCAAGTAAAGTCGCGGGCGGCTCTTTACCGATGGAAAAGTTCCCACCGGTATTTCCTGGGGGAGAGCTAGATAAATTTTTACTCTTTTGCGGTGTCATTCTTACCGTTCTTCACTTATCTAATATGAGTTTACTTAATGCCATTCAATTATAGCATTAAGTGGGAAAAATTCCCTCATATTGTTAGCGGAAGTCGATTTAAATAAAACTTTATATATTATAATGGTTTAGTTTATGAATGGAATACGCAATGCAAGTCTAAGCCTCATAACGCTGCAGGATCAGAGTAGCATTAGTGCCGCCGAAACCAAAGCTGTTAGACATGATACGATTTAATGTGATGCCGTCTTTGCGCTCCGTTACCACGGATATGCCTTCAGCTTCTTCAACCAATGATGTGATGTTGGCTGAAGCACTGATGAAATTGTTTTGCATCATAAGCAGGCAGTAAATGGTTTCTTGAGCGCCTGTGGCTCCCAGCGAATGTCCTGTCAGGGATTTGGTTGAACTCACGAATGGGGCTTTTTCTCCGAAAACATTCCTAATTGCTTTTAGCTCCGCTATGTCACCGGCTGGGGTGCTGGTTCCATGGGCGTTGATATAATCGATGTCACCTTTAACGGTACTCAATGCCTGTTTCATACAGCGAGTTGCACCTTCACCAGAGGGTGCAACCATATCGTAGCCGTCTGATGTTGCCCCATAGCCAACGATTTCAGCGTAAATCTTAGCGCCTCGTTGTTTGGCGTGTTCTAACTCTTCCAGTACTAACATTCCTCCACCGCCAGAAATGACAAAGCCATCTCGGCTTTGGTCAAATGCTCGGGAGGCTGTGGTTGGAGCGTCATTATACTTACTGGATAAAGCGCCCATAGCATCGAACATGCAGCTTAGTGTCCAATCCTCTTCCTCACCACCACCCGCAAATACGATATCCTGCTTGTTTAACTGAATTTGTTCTACCGCATTGCCGATACAGTGGGCGCTCGTGGCGCATGCAGAGGAAATTGAGTAGTTGACCCCCTTAATTTTAAAGGGAGTGGCCAAGCAGGCGGATACGGTGCTGCCCATGGTTTTGGTGANGGCATAAGGNCCCACNCGNTTGAGNCTCTTATTGCGTAGCGTGTCTGCAGCAGNCACTTGTGNTGCTGATGAGGCACCGCCGGAGCCAGCAATTAGGCCNGTACGCTCACTCGAAATAAGGTCTTCNGGTAAGTTCGCATCCTCAACNGCTTGTTTCAGCGAAATATAGGCGTAAGCGGCGGCATCTCCCATAAATCGTTTTGCTTTGCGATCAATGTGCTCGGCCAGGTCTATATCGACTTTTCCGCTAATGCGACTTCTAAATCCAAGCTTTTCGTACTCTTCATTGAATTGGATTCCTGATCGCCCTTTCTGTAACGAGTCGAGTACTGCTTCTTTGTCGTTCCCTATGCAAGAGACGATACCAATGCCAGTGACAACTACTCTTCTCATGGTAAACACCCTTTCATATTGTTTCTCGGTTTTTTAAACACGTTATTTGCGCTGCCTTGTTGACACAAACTTGTTGGCACGAACCTGTTAGCACCAAGTTGCAGTGCTATTAAAAATCATCCGTGGAAGTAAATAAGCCTACTCGAAGATCCTTTGCAGTGTAGATAATGCGTCCATCCACCGCCAGGGTACCGTCACCTATACCCACAACCAACCTGCGTTCAACCAGACGTTTTATCTCAATGTGGTATACAAGTTTTTTCGCCGTTGGTAAAACCTGGCCGCTAAACTTTACTTCTCCGCAGCCCAAAGCTCTGCCTCTACCTTTGTTGCCTTTCCAGCCAAGGAAAAACCCTACAAGTTGCCACATGGCATCTAAGCCCAGGCAGCCGGGCATGACGGGATCGGTTTCAAAGTGGCAGTCAAAAAACCATAAATCTGGCGTGATATCGAGTTCCGCTATGATCTCACCTTTTCCCTTTTCGCCGCCATCTGCTGTAATACTGGTGATACGGTCCATCATCAGCATATTGGGTAGGGGCAGCCGTGCATTGCCGGGCCCGAACATATCACCGTGTGCACATTCCAGCAGGTCTTCTCTAGTAAATGCTTTTTTTCTATCCATTGGAAATTTTAAATCTCAATAATTGAACTGAAGTGAATCGAAATGGGGCGTACAAAGACCGGTGAAATTGGTTTAATTTTAGGGTCTTACCACGTAACGGGCGAGGGCGGTGAATTATTGAACAATAAAGGCAATTTCGCATCTCACTAAGTTGGGGATGTTACCCCAGTCCGTCGTAAGAATCGATACTCACCGTAAGACAAAATGAGAGAGAACAGCAGATTACCCGTAACAGAGTGTGTCTGTTTATCTGAACAAGTTAGGATAGCCATACTCGTTAATTAAGGAAGAGAGGGGAGACTCCTAAAATCGAGGATGTCGGAGTCGTATAGTGACACAAGGTGAAATCAAAATAGGTATGGTTTGAGATACGATCAGGTTAAACTACAGGCCTTGCCAAGGAATGCTATGTTTACCTTTTTTATAGGGTAGTTTCTCCTGTGAAATATAATTTTGAATTGAAACGTAAATTTGAGGGGATTGCTGGACAAAACGGGATTGAACCTTATTATAGGCGCCCGTGTCCTCTATCCCTTGTAGCTGGAGTAGTGAAGTGATTCCTGAAATAGGTCATTTTTGTCTGGTGATTGCTCTGATGCTTTCAGTGGTTTTGGCGGTCGTCCCCCTATGGGGAACCGTGAAACATCACTATCGGTTAATGGCGATGTCCCGTTCTTTAGCGTACGGCCAGTGCACCTTTTTATTGCTGTCTTTATTAAGTTTAATCTACGCGTTTGTCCAGAACGATTTCACCGTGAGTTACGTAGTCGCCCACTCCAATAGTGGTTTGCCTGTATGGTATCGGATATCCGCGGTTTGGGGTGGNCATGAAGGTTCNCTATTGCTTTGGATCTTTATATTAGGAGGGTGGACGACAGCCGNGGCGCGATNTAGTCGGTCATTGCCNGTGGACGCGATAGCCAGAGTATTGTCTGTGATGGCGATGNTAGCCATNGGCTNACTGTTGTTTANTCTGNTGACCTCTAANCCTTTTGACCGGANGCTNCCGGATTTNCCCCTTGATGGTCGNGACCTCAATCCACTGTTGCAAGATATTGGGCTGATTGTGCACCCGCCTATGCTGTATATGGGGTATGTGGGCTTTTCGGTTGCTTTTGCATTTGCTATTGCGGGCCTAATCAGTGGTCAGCTGGATAGTGCATGGGCGCGCTGGTCTCGGCCTTGGACCGTAATTGCTTGGGGCTTTTTGACCGTGGGGATTGCACTCGGTAGTTGGTGGGCTTATTACGAGTTGGGCTGGGGTGGCTGGTGGTTTTGGGACCCGGTTGAAAATGCCTCCGTGCTACCTTGGTTGGCAGGTACTGCGCTGATTCATTCCTTAGCGGTTACNGAAAAGCGTGGAGTGTTTAAGGCATGGACGGTGTTGTTAGCGATTTTGGCTTTTTCACTTAGTTTACTAGGTACGTTCCTGGTGAGATCCGGGGTGTTAACTTCAGTACACTCCTTTGCTTCAGATCCTTCGCGCGGGATGTTTATCCTTGTTTTATTGTTAGTTGTGGTGGGAGGCTCATTTTTACTATTTGCGGTAAGGGCGACTGCACTCAAGGGGGGTGGCCGCTATGAGTTAGTTTCTCGGGAAGTTTTTTTGATGGTGAATAATTTATTATTGGTTATTGCCACGTTTATTGTCTTGCTGGGTACTCTGTTTCCGTTGGTGGCCGAAGTGCTTGGACTGGGCAAGGTATCGGTAGGTCCGCCCTATTTCAATATTGTTTTTGTGCCAGTGGCATTAGTGCTGATGGTGTTTATGGGCATCGGAATGCGGGTTCGTTGGAAGCGCCACGATAGCAAAATTCTTTTTAAGCCCTTATGGAAATGGATTGGGTTGTCCGTGGTTTTGGGTGTGATCGCCCCGCTTTTTCTAGTGGGGGATTATCAGGTGAGCGCAGCCATCGCTCTGGGGTTAGTGGCGTGGGTTGTGCTAACGAGCCTCGCAGATATGTTAAAAAAAATGTCGAATTCGAAAAAAGGAATGTGGCATGGTTACCAGCGTCTAAGTCGAAGTTATCGAGGAATGATCTTAGCCCATATTGGCTTGGCGGTGGCGGTGGCGGGTGTCAGCGTGGTTAGTCTTTATAGTGTGGAAAGAGATGTTCGGTTGAGCCCTGGCGAGACTGTCACAATTGCAGGTTACAATTTTGATTTCAAGGGTATTAAGGAGGTGGCGGGGCCTAATTATCAGGCGACTCAAGGACGCTTTTATATTAGCCACGAAGGGTCATTTGTCGCGGAGTTGTTGCCAGAAAAAAGGGCTTATGACGTGCAGACCAGCATGATGACTGAGGCGGCTATTGACGGCGGTTTGTTTCGAGATTTGTATGTGGCCNTAGGAGAGCCTTTGGGGGATGGNTCATGGGCTATTCGTATTTATGTAAAGCCACTCATGCGATGGGTATGGGGAGGCGCTCTATTGATGGCGCTGGGTGGCATTTTAGCGATCAGTGATCGGCGCTATCGTTTCGCGAAAGTTTCGTAAATAAAACGAAGAGAGATAAATTAAGGTGTCTTCATTTCTTAGGTAAAAATATGTCAGCAAGTACACGCAATTTACTCTTTGGTCTTCCCCTGGTGATGTTTGTCGCATTGNCGCTAGTATTCTTCTTGGCGATCGGNAGTGATTCTTCACTTTTACCGTCTGCTAGATTGGATAAGCCTTTACCTGAATTTTCTTTACCTTCGTTGCAAGATGAAAATCGACAAGTCACTGAAGCGCATTTGCGAGGCGCGCCNGCNCTATTAAACGTNTGGGCAACTTGGTGTCCTACGTGCANNGTNGAGCACTCCGCNTTGAACAANTTGGCNNNAGANGGCGTTNNCATTTATGGNCTCAATTATAAAGATGAGCGTNANGCGGCTNTANAATATTTAGCAAATCTTGGCGACCCCTATCGCCTTANCATCTTTGATGAAGCCGGTGACTTGGGGTTGGATCTTGGGGTTTATGGAGCGCCGGAGACTTATATCCTAGATGGTGAAGGTTATATTCGTTATAGGCACGTGGGGGAGGTCAATAATAAAGTTTGGCAGGAAATCCTTCAACCGAAAATGCTTTCCATCGCGGCCACACCTGGGACAGTGACCACACCAGAGAAGAAAGTAGTGGAGAAAGGCAATGATGACTAAATTTAAGCGCTTTTTTGCTTATTTATCTATTCCCTATTTGTCCGTATTGCTAATGGTGCCATTGGTTGCCTACGCTGCTATCGATGCCTATGATTTTGCAGGCGACATGGAGAAAGAGCGGCGGTTTAAACATTTGATTGAGGAGCTACGTTGTCCTAAATGTCAAAACCAGAATATCGCGGATTCCAGTGCGCCTTTGGCAAAAGACCTTAAAAATAGAGTTTATAAACTAATGCTTGAAGGCCGCAGTAATGCAGAGATTACCCAGTATTTAGTGGATCGTTACGGCGATTTCGTATCCTATCGCCCCCCCTTTAAAACCGAGCACGTGGTTTTTATGGTTTGCTCCAGTTTTTGTATTAGTTGTGGCTCTGATNGTCATCGTTGTACGAGTGACAAGGAGAGCCAAACAGGCGACAGGNCAATCTGAAGGGGTAGATAAACTTCGAGTCNAAGCNTTATTAAAAACCTATGATGGGCTNAGTGACGGTCTTNACGACCCAATTAAGGGAGATAAATCATAGTGCTTGTGTTGTGGACCGTTTTTTTTGGATTACTAGTTTTGGCTCTTGGTTTTATAGTATGGCCGTTGCTGAGACATACTCAATCTTATGAGGGTGAAACAAATGATTCCTCATCGGAGGTAGTGGCTAGGGAGGTAGTGGCCAGGGCTCAACTAAATACCTCTATCTATAAAGAGAGGTTGCTCGAACTTCAGGCCGAATATCACGAGGGTAATGTGAGTGAAAGCCAATTTAATGAATTGGAATTAGAATTACAAAGAACCTTATTATCGGATGTACCCAGTGAGGCGGCGAATGAGACAGGAGGCATGGTGAGTGAGGTAGCCGCATCCTCTCATGTGATGTTGGGCAAGCCTGTAATTATTGTAGCAATCGTAACGGTGGTGTTTTCCCTTGCGGTCACCGGTTTTTATGGATTGTCCGTCCGAGATGACCAAGGTGCTCATTGGATATCGGTGCAAGAGAAAATGGGCCCCGTTCTGGATCAGGCGCTTTATGGCATTTCCATGACTGATGAAAAATTTGACTATAGTTATGCAGATTTTATTCGATCGCTGCAATCTCATTTACAGTCAAATCAGGATAATGTTGGGGGCTGGGTGTTATTGGGTAAAGCCTATCAGGAAGTGGATATGCCAGGCGTTGCGTTGGAGGCTTTTCAGCGAGCCTACGCGCTTGCTCCTCTGGATATCGAAGTGATGTTGGGATTGGCAGGGACCAAAATCTACTTGGGTAAAGGCAAGCTAGATGATGAAAGTCGTCAATTGATCGATGCTGTGTTGCGAAGAGAACCCAATAATGTTGGAGGGCTGATGCTGAAGGGGATGTCATCCTTCTCCTCGGGTTTATATCAAGAAGCCATTGATGCCTGGGAGGGATTATTACAATTGCGACAAGGTGATAGTGCAACTGAACAATCGCAAAAAGGCGAAATGGCTTTGCAGAAGAGTATCGCACTTGCNCGGGAAANATTAGNGAGCGGTGTGACCCTTTTAGATAAACCCTTGATTGAGATTAAGGTAATTGTTGAAATTGCACCTAGCTTGAGGTCTCAATTAAGGTCATCTGATATATTGTTTGTTTTTGCGAAAGCGGTGGATGGGCCGCCGATGCCTATTGCTGCGGTTAAGCGAACGGTACGGGAGTTTCCTATTGAAGTGACTTTGGATGACAGTGCAGCCATGACCGATAGAATGAAGCTGTCTAATTTCAAGCAGGTCAGAGTAGAGGCGCGCATCTCTAAATCAGGACAACCCATTGCCCAAGCCGGTGATTTTCAGGCCGCTGGCCAAATTGTACAGCTCCGCGACGTACCGGTTAATGCTAACGGGCAGACTATCAAAATTACAATAGATTCCATTTTATAAACAATAGCTTAAGGCTTTCATTATTTGTTGCTTGAAACTCTTATTTGAGCTGTGTAAGGTGATCGCGCAGTTGTTGAAATTTACTCATTGGTTATTTGTTTGTTGGTTATTTACTGGAGAGCAATATGCGATTGATCCTACTGGGAGCCCCCGGCGCGGGCAAGGGTACACAGGCCCAATTTATTATGGATAAGTATGGTATTCCCCAAATTTCAACCGGTGATATGTTGCGAGCAGCGGTGAAAGCGGGAACTCCTCTAGGCGTGGAAGCAAAAAAAGTGATGGATGCCGGTGGTTTGGTATCAGATGAGCTTATCATTGATTTGGTGAAGGAGCGAATTCAGCAAGATGATTGCGGCAAGGGCTTTTTGTTTGATGGTTTTCCTCGCACCATCCCTCAAGCTGAAGCGTTAATAGCGGAAGGAGTGGATATTGATGCGGTGGTTGAGATNGCAGTAAAGGACCAAGAAATTATTGAAAGGTTAGCGGGGCGTCGAGTTCATTCAGCTTCGGGCCGGGTATATCATGTTGAATATAATCCTCCTAAAACTGAGGGAAAAGATGATGTGACGGGCGAGCCATTGGTGCAGCGCGATGACGATCAGGAGGGTACAGTGAAGAAGCGTCTCAGTGTGTACCACGATCAGACAGAACCGTTGGTTAGTTTTTACCAGAGTATGGCTAAAAAAGGAGATGTAAAAACCGTATATCATCGCATTGAAGGAGTTGGAAGTGTTGATGACATCAAAGAAAAGGTATTGAGTGCGCTAGCATGANCAAACGCGGAAAATAATGTCTCAGAAAAAGAAAACGGGTGTTTTATTGTTGAATCTGGGAACGCCTGATGCGGCGACAGTCCCAGCGGTGAGGCGGTATCTTAAGGAATTTCTTTGGGATAAGCGGGTGGTTGATTTGCCACGTTGGCTGTGGTGGATTGTTTTGAACGGCTTTATTTTGAGGGTTCGTCCGCGAAAAGTAGCAAAACTTTATCAGTCCATTTGGAAAGACAACGATTCCCCAATAAGGTCAATATCTAAAAAACAAAAGATCGCTTTGGGCTTGTGGTTTAAAGAGCGCGACGGGGATCAACCGATTATTAAAAATGCCATGACTTATGGCAACCCTTCAGTTAAATCAACCTTGCAGTCATTAATCGCCGAGAATTGTGAGCGCATCATTGTTTTGCCCTTGTTTCCGCAATATTCGGCGACTTCCACTGGCGCCGCTTTTGATGCGGTGGCCAAAGCATTAATGCAAGAAAGGAATGTGCCTGAATTGGTTTTTATAAAAAACTACCATCAGCACGCCTTATATGTGAAAGCATTAACAAATACAATTCAGGAATCTTGGGAGAAAAACGGTCGTGGTGATCACCTTGTGATGTCTTTCCACGGTATCCCGCAACGGTATTTTGATTTGGGCGACCCCTATCCCGATCAATGTGCTGAAACGGCAGAATTGGTGGCGAAGGCCTTAGGACTTGATGCTACCCAGTGGACGTTAGCTTATCAATCTCGGTTCGGGCGCGCAGAGTGGGTTAAACCCTACCTGGATGAAGTGCTGGAAGCGTTAGCGAATAAGCAGGTGAAATCCGTTGATGTGGTCTCACCGGCATTTGCCGCGGATTGTTTAGAGACCCTAGAAGAATTGAACGTGCAATTAAAATCGGTTTATCTGCAGGCCGGTGGACAAAGCTATCGCTACATCCCTGCGCTGAATGAGCGGAGTGACCATATACATCTTATGGGAAGCTTGATTTCTAATGCCTAATCGCCTTATGTTTTGGGTGTCGAGATTTCATTATTAGCACGTTTTAATGTTTCAATATCATTGATGTTGATAAAGGCAGATTGCTGGTGGCTGAAATCAACCCGTATGGCGTTTAGTCGCCTCATCCAAGCATGAGTTCGCCGTTCTCCATTCTCAAGAAAAGATCTTAGATCGCTTTTTAGGTCCGTATGTATTACAGCAAAGAGGGGTTGGCTTCGGTTGCCGTCATGTACGATGCTACAGCGAACCGTGTTTTGCTCAAGTACTGAAGTGAGGCGAGTAATCAAGTCAGCAGGTATTGTCACTGAGTCTACGGGTACCACAGCCAAATACGGGGTTTTACACTGGAGCAGGGCATTGTAAATACCGCTTAACGGACCGCAATCTTCATAATGGACATCTTGAATAGTGTCATGCCCCAGTGCTTTGTAGATATCCAGATTTCGGTTACATGAAATGAGTATTTTTGTCACCTGAGGCGTGAGTTGTCTTATGGCACGTTCGACGAGTTGTTGCTTATGAAGATGCACCAACCCTTTGTCTATTCCTCCCATTCTAGTCCCTTTGCCGCCAGATAAAATCAGACCTGTGATGTCTTCTTTGGGGATGGCTGAAGGGCTTGGTGACGAGAGATCAGTCATATTCAATTCAATTTAATTTAATTCAATTAGAAGGTTGATGAGTCTGGCGTGATGCTTATTCAGGTGCTACATGTCTTTAGGGTAACAAATATTTTAACCCAGAAACTTTAGTTTGGTGCATAAAAGCCGGAATAATAATCCAGCGAAGGCTATCTTGGTAGGATTAATGTATTATAGTCGGCGAGTGCGTACGATCTAGGTAAAAACCCTATTGAAATCAATCCTAAATGTTATTTTTCTAAACTAAAATTCCTATGCCGAATACCCCGAAACCTGGTTCCAAAGTGAAGCAATCGAAGGCTGCACAAGCGCTTGGAATTGAGGGTGCCATTGCTCAGTACATTGATGGATTCGCGCCACGCCCTGATCAGCAAAAAATGGCGGAGGCAATTGAGTCGTCTATTGAAGCAAAAAGCGTACTTGTCGCAGAGGCGGGTACCGGTACGGGGAAAACTTTTGCCTACCTCATTCCCATATTGCTCTCAGGTAAAAAGACTGTCGTTTCAACGGGGACAAAGAATCTTCAAGATCAGCTTTACCATCGTGATTTGCCCACAGTTAAAAAAGCGCTGGGCTTGAATTTAAAAACTGCGCTTTTAAAAGGGCGAGCCAATTATCTTTGTCCTTATCGTTTGGCGGTACATTTGGAAGATGGGCGCTTTCAATCTAGGGAAATAGTGCATCATCTTCAGGTTGTTGCCTCTTGGGCTAATAAAACGGTTACCGGCGATATCGCCGAGTTGTCAGAGATTCCCGAAAATGCCCAAGTGTGGCCTTTTGTTACATCCTCTCCTGATAATTGCTTGGGTCAGGATTGTCCTTGCATAGAAGAATGTCCGGTGTTAAAGGTGCGTCGAAAAGCCATGGATGCTGATTTGGTAGTAGTGAATCATCATTTGTTTTTTGCTGATGCGGCGTTGAAAGACGAGGGTTTTGGCGAATTGTTACCAGGGGTGGAGGCCATTGTTTTTGATGAGGCTCATCAGTTGCCTGATGTGGCTGCCCTCTTTTTTGGTCAATCGGTGGGGTCGCGTCAAATTTTAGATCTTTGTCGAGATACGGCAAATGAGGTGATACAACATGCGAAGGATATGGGGGAGCTTAAGGATCTAGCCGCCGATTTGGAGAAGTGTATTCTCGATGCCCGTTTGGCGTTTGGTGAGGAGACTCAAAAGTCTCCATGGAAAAAAATTGAAAATGATCAGTCCATTACTCTAGCCCTGAGTTCTATTGTAGAAAAACTAAAACACTTCACTCGACAGTTGGAGCCTGCATCGGTCCGCTCTAAAGGACTGGACAGTTGTTTTAGTCGATCTGAAGAGTTAGCTCATCGGTTCGAATTATTGGCAGGTGTTTCACCGCAAGATCAAGTGCATTGGTTTGAAACTTATAAAAAGTCTTTTTCATTGCATTTTACGCCCTTGTCTATAGCAGAGCGTTTTCAAGAGTTTGTGACAGATAAAAATTGTGCTTGGGTTTTTACTTCAGCCACCTTGGCCATGGGAAGTGATTTCAGCCATTACACTAATGAATTAGGCTTCGAGGCGGTGGAAACTCTACAGTTTGAGAGCCCCTTTAACTACCCGGAGCAATCGATTTTGTATGTGCCGAGAGGCTTGCCGGACCCCTCTCAATTTGGTTTTTCTGATGCCGTGGTAGAGGCGGCTATTCCCGTACTAAAGGCTAGCAGAGGTCGTGCGTTTTTTCTTTTTACTAGTCACCGGGCATTGCAACGATCGGCAGAGATTCTTGAACAGCAGCTAGATTGTTCATTGTTGGTGCAAGGAGAAATGGGGAAAAACGAATTGTTAAATCAGTTTAGGCGTTTAGATAATGCAGTGTTGTTGGGCACCAACAGTTTTTGGGAGGGAGTCGACGTACGGGGTGACGCGTTGTCCTGTGTAATAATCGATAAGCTTCCCTTTTCTTCTCCGGGCGAGCCGGTGGTTCAGGCTCGTATTGATGCCATGCGGCGTCAGGGTAAAAACCCATTTAACGAATATCAATTGCCACGAGCGGTCATCGCCTTAAAGCAAGGGGGAGGGCGTCTTATTCGCGATGTGAAGGACAGTGGTGTGTTGATGGTGTGTGATCCCCGATTGGTGGCGAAGAACTATGGTGCCCAGTTTATCCAAAGCTTGCCAAGAATGAGACGTACCCGTCAGTTGGATATAGTTGAACAGTTTTTTGAGGAAATCTTACCGAACCCGGAAAAGGGTGACGAAAGGGGGGTTAGTTGAAGTCACAAATACTAGCGATAGACAGTACTGAGCAAGCTTGTTCAGTGGCGTTAAGTGCTAATGGTGAAATTACTCAGCGATTAGAAATGGCCCCTCGAAAGCATTCTGAGATGTTGTTGCCCATGGTGGAACAGTTATTAGAGGCAGCCACTATCTCTTTAACACAATTAGATGCCATTGCCTTTGCCTGTGGACCTGGATCATTTACGGGGCTGAGAATCGCCACTGGTGTGGTACAAGGCTTGGCCTATGGAGCGGAGTTGCCGGTTGTGCCTGTTTCTAGTTTGGCGTCCCTAGCACATACTGCTTTTCGTCAAAATGCTCTTCAAGCGCCACACCAATTTTTAGTTGCGCTGGATGCAAGAATGAATGAGGTTTATGTGGCGCCTTATCGTGTAGATAAGATAGGTGTGGTTAAGTGTCTGAGTGAGGAGTTGGTGTGCCCACCTCAAGATGTGGCGGTACATTACGGCAATTTGTTTAATAATGATCCGAGTGGCGATGCTTCGCTGAGTCAGAAGGAGGGTGACATACAGTGGTCAGGGGCCGGTAGCGGTTGGTGTTATCACGAAATATTTCAGCAACAGTTGTCGTCTCTTCGTGATTACCGGACTGATGTAATGATAGAGGCAATAGATGTGTTGTATCTTGCCGAAACATTATTTGAACGTGGAGTAGCGGTAAGTGCTGAAAAAGCTTTGCCCGTTTATTTAAGGGAGTCTGTCACTTGGAAAAAGTTACCGGGCCGTTAATAAAAATCNATTGGGGGAANAGGTGGATATTTTTCAGGCTGTTGTTTTAGCGCTATTACAAGGTTTTACCGAGTTTCTTCCTGTTTCAAGTTCAGCGCACTTAATTCTCCCTTCACAAATCCTGGGCTGGGCTGATCAGGGCCTTGCCTTTGATGTTGCCGTTCATGTGGGTACATTGGTTGCTGTGATGGCCTATTTCCGTCGAGAGCTTGTGGATATGGGGACCGGCTGTGTAACAGCTGTAACGCGAAGGTCTTTTAATCATGATGCTCAGCTAGGCTTGGCGGTGATGGTTGGTGTTTTTCCCGCTGGGATTATTGGGATTTTATGTGATGACTTTATTGAAACNTATCTTCGTTCCTTATGGGTTATTGCTATCACGACCATTGGGTTTGGTTTGCTATTGTGGTTTGCACATTTGGTGGGGAAGCGATCTTACCGGGGTGAATCAGAGTTAGATTGGCGTTATGGAATATTAATAGGAGCAGCGCAAGCCATTGCATTAATACCAGGTACTTCGCGTAGTGGCATCACGATAACGGCGGCTTTATTGTTGGGTTTTAGTGCCAGTACTTCTGCTCGGTTTTCTTTTTTGTTATCGGTTCCGGTGATATTAGCAGCTGGTGGTCTAAAAACGCTTCAGCTTATTCAGTCTTCAGTGACTGTAAACTGGACTTTTATTTCCATAGGGGCGATTGTTGCTTGTCTTAGCGCCTACTTAACAATCCGTTGGTTCCTTTCTTTATTAGAACGAGTAGGAATGTTGCCTTTTGTGATATACCGCTTGTTTCTAGGCATATTTCTTATTGTATTTTTGACTTTTACCGGTTAGATTTGCGGTGCTTTATTGACTTGNCTCTTANGATTCGTAATGTCGATCTAAATTTGTAAGTTGGATAGTTTTATATCCATAGCGACAAAAAAGCGTTTCTTTTTTAACAAGTTATTGATGTAGTTTTGTCTATACTAAGTACTGTATTAGCCAGCTGCTAAATAGAAACTTCCTGTAGGTATCNTTCAATATCANATCCTGTTGATACCTCATAAACTTGATGAGCATTTTACATGCGTGTTTCTGCCTCGTTTGCAGCATTAGAAATGCTGCAAAATTCTAAACGTACTGAGCAATCTCAAAGCGGTCGTGCGCGCTTTGAGCGGCTTGAGACTATAGAATCGAAAGGCAAAGAGCGCAGTGATCAAACTCGTCATGAGCTGCAAGAGCTCAAACAGAAAAACNTGGAGAGCCCTCGCGATCCCCAAGCNGNCCATCGCAATCAGCAAGCNGACAAGCAAAACTTTCACCGGTTTAAAGATATTAATCAGTTACCCANAAAACAGCGACATGCGGTCAAAACTTATCTCGACAATCANCGNGCGGCGGAAAATGAATCCGGTGGCGGAGAGTTGTTGAGAAGTATTGACTACTATGCGTGATNCAGCAATCTATGCATGATCCTACTATCTATGCGTGATCCTGCTAGCTATGAGTGATCCCACTATCGCCCTGGTCCATTCTTCTCATCTGAGTGNAGTGGAGAGCGATATGCTAAACATAAAAAACTTTANCTTAGTTAGATCTGAAGANGAAGCGATTCAATTAAAATGTCTTGCTATGTTGTTTTGGANGGAAGACAAATTGTTCTTGCAGAGTTTCAATGGTAAGCAGTTTAAACCGCTTACCATTNACTGGGCTGTTGGTAAAAGTGATTATCGTCGTTTACACGGTGGCCGTGGGGAAATGATCACAAAGGCTGTGGGAGTGAAACAAAACTTTCTGCCCACGGTGATCGACAGTACCGCAGGGCTGGGGCAAGATAGTTTTGTTCTAGCGGCTATAGGGTGCCAGGTGACGATGATAGAGCGCTCTCATGTTGTGAGAGCTTTATTGTGGGATGGCTTGAGGCGAGCGAGGCAATCAGTAGCCATTGCAGCAATAGCTCAAAGATTGTCATTGGTATCCGGTGATTCGATGCTATACCTAAAAAATCTCAATCCCGAAGATCGACCTGATGTGGTGTACTGTGATCCGATGTTTCCTGAAAGATCGAAGACCGCGTTAGTAAAAAAAGAAATGCGTGTGTTCAAAGATATTGTTGGCGAGGATAAGGATGCAGATCTGTTGTTGGAACAGGCATTGAAAGTTGCAAAAAAAAGGGTTGTTGTAAAAAGACCAAGAAAAGCCCCGGTACTCAACTCAGCCGAAAACGTAGCTTTGCCCAGTCATAGCATTGAGGGTAAGTCCTGTCGGTTTGATGTTTATATCAAAACCAATGCGGNCTAATGATTATCTAGCATGCGTCGAGATGGCGCAATACGCCAACAATTACGACCAGANGACTTTGCATGGTACAGTGCGGCATCGGCTCGTCGGATAAGCGTTGGTCTGGTGTCTACAGATTTTGGTACAGTACTCGCGATGCCCATGCTAACAGTGACAATGTTGCTAATGTCTGATGCTTTATGTTCCATGTTGAGAGTTGATATGGCAGTTTGAACCCGCTGGGCAATTTTAACAGCGCCTTGTTCGTCTACCGTNGGGAGTAACATGATAAACTCCTCTCCTCCNTAACGCGCAACCAANTCTTCAGGNCGACTCACTTGATCGTTGATGCATTGGGCTAGCGCGATAAGGCATTTGTCGCCTTGTTGGTGCCCATAGGCATCGTTGTAATGNTTATAGAAGTCAACGTCGATAAAAATGACGGAGAGAAGCTGGTTGTGTCGAAATCCACGTAGCCATTCTCGTTTATAGGATTCCTCAAAATGGCGTCGATTGGCAATGTTTGTTAAGCCATCCTGCCTTGAGATAACAATGAGTTGTTCTCCCATCTTTCGCAATTGTATTTTTTCGAGGGCGAGTAGGGTTTGCTGTAAAAAATTTTGTCTTGTTGCCCGCTCGTTTTGATAACAAATGCCCATGCCAATAATATTGGTGATAATAAAAAAATAACTCAGAATCCCCCAGTTGGTAGTGAGCTGGAAAACATTGGCTATCAGCACTCCGGCGGCACCACTACCCCAAGCGGTAAAACAAGCAGTTTTGAAATTAAGAAGGTTGGAGGTGTAAACCACTATCATAAGAAAGATAAAGGAGTAGTTCATGTAGGATTGTAACTCGCTTGTTAGGGCGAAACTAGTTATCAAAACAAGGGTGGCGTTGAAACACAGACCGCAGCCAAGGTATGCCTGGTGATATTGTTGCATGTTTATTGAAGAAGGGATTTGGAAAAGCAGAAAGCCAAT
Source organism: Pseudomonadales bacterium (assembly GCA_016765265.1). Lineage (GTDB taxonomy): Bacteria > Pseudomonadota > Gammaproteobacteria > Pseudomonadales > DC-out160 > DC-out160. Next base: position 20,134 of record JAESQG010000052.1, read on the forward strand.
CATTGCCACGGACATGTAAACGANGAGCCAAACTGCGAGAGCATCTGGCGGTACGAATACCAGACAGGATACGCCAATTAAGGTATAAGCTATTGCTGCTATCACTTTGAGCTGACGTATGGATTTTACTATGTGACGTCGATAGAAGTTTTGAAACTTTAGTTCCATCTCGGGTCTGAAAGCTAGATGGTCTTTGAGTCCATGGGTAAGAAGGTCTTCTATCTCAGCTTCTTCTCGGTCCTGGATATCATAATTTGTCNGTATCACTGAATTTAAGATAACTCCCAATTTGGCTCTTTGTCTCTTGGAAAAGAGCCTACCGCTGTTGGCCACATTAGCATAAGCCTGTATTTAAAGAATAGCTTTGCCTCTACACTTGGCAATGCCTGTGAGAGCTGGATTGTGGGCGGGTTAGAACGACTAATATGCGATCGAATTGGCTATTCTTTAGGGGCTATACGATATTGTTTTTGTATATCTTAAGTTCACCTGGAATCTAGNGGGAGTACTCGCTAGAATTTAGCCGTTGAAAATGTGGGCTTAAAATTAAGTTATAAATAATGATACCGAAATCACCTTTACGAGTAATCACCCAGGTCACGGGATAAAAAGACCATGACCTGGGTCACAGTATGGCTCTGTCTATAGGCGATGGCAGAATAGTCAGAATAGCCAGAATNTTAGAGGANTAGAATGATAAAGATTAACCAACTCAGTAAGAAGTTCGGACCTTTTACTGCCGTGGACAATTTGTCTTTTTCNGTTAGCGCGGGAGAGGTATTGGGTTTTCTTGGACCNAATGGAGCCGGAAAATCCACCACAATGAAGATGATTACGGGTTTTTTGACCCCNACTCAAGGTCAAGTGANNGTGTGCGATTACGATATAACGCAAGATGCTTTGGCGGCGAAGCGACTTATTGGTTATTTGCCTGAGGGAGCCCCCTGTTATGGAGATATGACCTGTGACGCGTTTTTACATTTTATTGCGGAGGTTCGCGGATTTAATAAGGCTGAACGCAAGCAACGGATTNAAGTGGTAGTCGAGCAATTGGAGTTGCAAAAGGNTTTGCACAAGGCCATTGATACTTTATCTAAGGGTTTTAAGCGTCGGGTTGGGCTAGCTCAAGCTATCATCCATGATCCGAAGGTGCTGATATTAGATGAACCGACAGATGGATTGGATCCGAATCAAAAGCACCAGGTTCGCGATTTAATTAAGAATCTTTCCCAGGATAAAATTGTGATCATATCCACGCATATATTAGAAGAAGTGAGTGCGGTGTGCACTAGAGCAATGATTATTGCCAANGGAAAAATACTGGTGGATGGTACNCCGGCTGAATTAGAGGCCCGATCGCCTTATCACAACGCAGTGACTCTTCGCCTCAATAATGTTGAAGACGCACAGCGAGCCTTAAGTGAGNTGCCCGAAGTGTCAGAAATAAAGCTAATNAATGATGATGGCGGGTTGTTAATTATTCCTAAACCGGATCAACAAGTTTATCCTGCTGTTAGCAAGTTGGTTACACAACAGGGTTGGTCTGTAGAAGAGTTGTTTGTGCAAAAGGGGCGTTTGGACGACGTGTTTCGGCAGATTACNGTAGGAGGTGTTGAATGATGACTNGTATTATTTTTAAGAGAGAGCTGGCGAGTTATTTTTCTACTCCGTTAGCCTACATTTTTATTGTTATTTTCTTAATGTTGACCCAAGTGTTCACCTTCTATATGGGGGGCTTTTTTGATCGAGGACAAGCTGATCTGCTCGCCTTTTTTAACTTCCATCCTTGGCTTTATCTTTTTTTGGTCCCTGCATTGTCTATGCGCTTGTGGGCAGAGGAGCGAAAAACGGGGACTATTGAGTTGTTACTGACATTGCCTATTACCTTACAAAATGCAGTAGTGGGAAAATTTTTGGCGGCTTGGGTTTTTGTTGGCATTGCATTGTTGTTGACATTCCCTATTTGGATAACGGTGAATTATTTAGGGGCTCCAGATAATGGCGTTATTGTGGCGAGTTATTTGGGTAGTTGGCTCATGGCTGGCGGATATTTGGCGATTGGGTCCTGTATGTCGGCAGTCACTTCCAATCAGGTTATTGCTTTTATTTTAACAGTAGTCATTTGTTTTCTGTTCGTGGTAACGGGTTTTCCTATGGTGATGGACGTGGTGACTGGCTGGGCTCCGCTGGGGGTTGTGGACGCAATCGCTTCATTGAGTTTTCTCCATCATTTTAATTCCATTAGCAAAGGAGTTTTTGATTTGCGAGATATGGTTTATTTTTCACTGATGATTTTTAGTTGGTTGTTGGCGACCGCCATCGTAATCCACATGAAGAAAGCGAATTAGGCGGAGTATTTTAAATGAATAAGAAAGTTTTATTTTCAGGCGTAGGATTATTAATGGTAGCAATGGTGTCCATCGTTATGATTGGCATTTCCAATGGGCTAATGAAAACAGCGCGTTTTGATTTGACGGAGAATCGGCTTTATACCGTTTCAGAGGGCACCAAGCGTATTTTGGAAAAGCTGGAAGAGCCTGTAGAGCTGTATTTCTTTTACTCCGATGATGCAACTAAAGCGATTCCTGAGTTACGAAATTATGCTAAACGAGTGGAAGATTTGTTAAAAGAATATCAATTGCTGGCGTCGGATAAAATTACCCTGCGAGTGATTGATCCGGTGCCTTTTTCTGAGGAGGAAGATCAGGCCGCAGAATATGGTTTGCAGGGAGTTAGCCCATCTATGATGGCTGGAGAGACGATTTATTTTGGCTTGGTAGGCAAGAATAAATCGGGACGGCAAGAAACTATCGGTTTTTTTCGGCCGGATAAAGAACAGTTCTTAGAATATGATCTGAGTCAGCTGTTTTACAAATTGGGTGAATCAAAACCCACAGTGATCGGTGTGATGTCGAGTTTGCAGATACAGGGCGGATTTGATATGGCCACCCGTCAACCTACACCCCCTTGGATGCTGATGTCAGAAATCGAGCGTGTTTTTGAGGTTACAACTTTAGATCCTTCTGATACTGAAATAGATGAGGCGATTGATGTGCTGATGCTAGTGCACCCGAAAGATTTATCTGACCGAACCTTATATGCTATCGACCAGTTTGTATTGCGTGGGGGAAAGGCAATGGTTTTTGT
>JAESQG010000053.1 GCA_016765265.1 Pseudomonadales bacterium
CCAAGAGATAAAAGACTTTCTTAAGGAGAACGTGAGTCGAGATTTTCGCGCCGAAGTGCGAGACATGCAGGGTAAAGGAATGGGCCCTCTTGCCAAAGAACTCATCCTAAAGATCGGCGACGAAGGTTGGATAGGCATGAGCTGGCCAGAAGAATATGGCGGACGAAATGCTGACCGTATCGATCAGTATATATTTGAAGAAGAGCTAGTTCGCGCCCGTGTACCACTCAATATCGGAAATTTCATCGAACAAGCACCCGCCATTATGGGTTCAGGCAGTGAAGAACAGAAAAAATATTTTATACCTAGATTAGTGCGCGGCGAAGTGACCTTTGCACTGGGGTATTCCGAACCCAGTGGTGGTACGGATTTGGCAGCGCTAAGAACACGAGCCGTTGAAGAAGCAAACGAATATGTTATCAACGGACAAAAAACTTTCACCTCCGGTGCTGAGTCTGCCAGCCACATCTACCTCATGGCACGTACTGATCCAGATAAACCGAAACACGATGGGATATCCATCTTTCTCGTACCCATGGATACTCCGGGTATCACTGTTCGTCCCCAATGGACCCTTGCGGGTGGTCGCACTAACGAAGTCTTTTTCGACGATGTAAGAATTCCGAAAACCACCCTATTAGGTAAGAAAAACGAAGGTTGGTATATCGGTTCAAAAGCACTTAATCTTGGCCGCGCGGGGGCTATGCGCTATTACACTTATGTTTCCTTATTTGAAGAGACACTCTATTTTGCGCGTACTAATCCACTGGGCCAAGAATTGATGGCCGATGAGACCGTTCGCGACAAAATGGCTGAACTATATTGTGAATCCCAAGTAGCACGTCTGTTCACTTTGCGTAGCCTTTCCATGATTCGGCGTGGAATCAATCCTCCTTACGAAATCTCTTCCGAAAAAGTATGGGGTCCCGAGTTCCTGGTGAAGTCCACCGAGGTGGTAAGCCAAATATTAGGGCCGTATAACCAATTATGGGAAGGCTCTCCATTGGCACCCCATCAAGGCTCATTTCCAAAACGGTATGTCAGCGCAATGGTATCCACCTTCGGCCACGGTAGTACCCAAGTGATGCGCGATGCTATTGCCCGCAGAGGCCTTGGTTTACCCCGTGGGTCTATTTAAATTCAGATAAGCATGACAACAAATAGCGATATAAGGAAGATAAAATGGACACACTACTCAATGAAGATGAAGAACTTTTACGGGACCAAGCAAGAGCATTTCTAACAAAAGAGTCGCCAACTTCTCTAGTACGTGAAGTAGAATCTGAAAACAAAGATCACGATGCAGACCTTTGGAAAAAAACAGCAGAACTGGGCTGGCTAGGACTCACATTGCCAGAAGAATTCGGTGGCACCCCTGCCCCCTTCTCTCACCTGGGTCTTTTATTTGAAGAGATGGGGCGTGGCATTGCCCCCATTCCCATACACCCAACTATGGTCACCGCCATAACGGTGAATGACCTTGGCAACGAGCAACAAAAAGAATCCATACTGCCCGCAGTGATTTCCGGCGATAAAATATTAAGCTGGGCCTGGTTTGAACGTGGCGGTGATATCGATCTGTCCAGCGTAAAGTTAGAAGCAAAAGTGGAAGGCGACATACTGACCCTCTCTGGCACAAAGTTATTCGTTGACGGCTATCAACATGCTGATCAGTGCCTGGTGATATGTCGCAGTCTACCCAATAGCACTGGTGACGAAGGCATCACTCTAGTGCTAGTGGATACTGACAGCGCAGGCTTGAGCAACACGCGCCTCCCTACTATGGCGGGGGATATTCAAGATGAAGTGCATTTCGACAACGTTAAAGTCCCTCTCAGTAATGTGCTGGGTCAAATACACGAAGGAGGAGATGCGGCCATTACCTTACTTGAACGTGCCGTCATTTTAAATTGTGCAATGATAGTGGGGGCTTGCCATAAAGCCATAGAAATGACCTTTGCATACGCAAAAGAAAGAGAAGCCTTTGGCCAACCTATCGGCTCATTTCAAGCCATTCAACATATGTGTGCCAATATGATTACCTGGGTGGACGGCGCAACACTACTCACCCATGAGGCTCTTTGGAAAATGGCTGAGGGTTTGCCTGCCACTATAGAAGTTGCATCAGCTAAAGCATTCTGCAACGAACGTTGTCCAGCAGCGTTACGAGAGGGTAATCAAATCCACGCGGGGATCGCACAAATTAAAGAATATGACCTCCAACTTTGGTATCGACGNGCCGCCGCCTGGTGCATGCGTTTAGGNACNTCNATTCAGCATCGNCGTATTGTTGCNCGGGAGATTGGAATTGTACCNAGCTGAAGCACGGACCTAGTTTGATGTATTGACNTTTNTCNCCTAGGCTCGTGTTTNCNACCATTTACACATTGCATTGGAGGACTGTCATGTCCCGTANGCGATTTTTACCGATTTCAGTTGCTTTGCTTNTCATTTCAAGTTTATTTCTATCAAGCTGCAAGTATTATGATTACGAAATAGTATTACCCATTAAAGGTGCTAAATTTGTGGATCAGTTACCCGACCGGTTTCTNATTCGCTATGAGGCCATTCCCCTAGAAATCACCTTAAACGGTATTCCTGTTCAACATCTTTTTAGCTTTGAAGAAGGCGAGGCTACCGCTAGCGGTGATATCTTGGCGGGTTATTTGCGCCAAGGGCGTAATAATTTCGGTGTAGATACAAGAGAATTCGGCCCACGACGCTTTTTTGACTACGATACCGAAGGCCCACGAGTACTAATATATTCCGTTGAAACCGATGGAGCCGTCACCATCCGCGGCGAGTTGAAAGATCCAGCAGGAGGATATGGCGCAACCATAAATGGTATTCCACTGGAGTTGGATCGTAGAGATCGGTTTGAAGTCACCGTCAGTCCAGCTTCTATTTATACCTTCCAGACAGAAGATAACTACGCTCAACTCGCTACCCATCATTTCGCCAATAGAGCCACCATCGTAGATGATATTATCAAGCTGAAAGTCGATGAAGAGACCATCGATCAGTTAATTCCTAGCATACAAGAACTAGCAGAAGAGAAAAACCTTGCAGCGCTCTTAGGCTCTGCTGACGCCAACGTCATTATCGATACGCACATCGGCATCACCATTCCAAGTTATTCTATTACCGAAGAAGTAGAAGTGTGCAATTTTTTCCTATTGAAATTGATTTGCGACATTGTAGATGAAATTACCGAATTTACGTCACAAACTTTTAACCTGCTAGATTTAGAAGCTGTTCTGACAACGTTGTCCTTTGAAGAATTGGAAATTGACGAACTGGATTTGCATTCCGGTAGTGGATGGGAAGGTTTGACACTGGATGCCACCCTAAAAGAGATCGATTTGGGTGTAGAGTTTGATATTGATGTGCTGGGCTTAAGCAGCCTTGCAAAAGCGGCCTTGAGNTTTTTCGGTTGGGAAGATGAGCTGGATGCCTTGGACGGCGAGTTCACCGTGAACATACATGTCAATCGAATTCGATTGAACGCCGATCTGGGCTTGAGCGCGACCAATGGTGATGTGGATATTTCCGTAGAGGGGATACATGCCGTGGGATTAAACGATCTCGATTCCGATTTCCAATTTAATATTAACCTACCCTCTGCCATTTCAGATTTTGGATTTGGTTTAGGCGGACTCGTTATCGATGCCATTGAAGCGGGTATCTCGGCGGCACGGGATCTGATTGTTGATTTACTGCTAGAAAAGTTAGTGCCCTTAATTGCTAATGCCGTGCTTGACCCCTTGATAAATGAACTCCAAATTCGCTCTGGTGCCACCATTAATAATGGCGCCTTTCTCACCGTGCTAGTTGGTGTTGAGGAGCTACATGTACTCAACGATAACGAACTCATCGTCACCCTTAATGGTCGCATAGGTACAGAAACTACTGACTCTGATATCGGTGATATTGAGCTAGGCATCAATCTAGGATTCCCTGAACTCCTCGGTATTGACGATGATATCTTCCCCAATCTATTAGGGATCCCCGAAGATCTAGGACCTGCACCAGGTATTGTTCACGATACACTAGGGTTTAAATATACTCCCACCGCGGTACCGGCACCCGATGGAGAAAACAATCTAAGCATGGTCGTCTCCGCTAATGTACTCAACCAAGCTTTTCTCGCTATTTATGAGGCAGGACTGTTATCCCCCAATATCAATATACTGAATGAACTAAAAGACAATGGACAATATATATTAACCGATCCCGAAACAGCGAACAGGCGTATCCTGTTTTCCCCAACTATGGCCCCAGAAATAAGTTTTCGTGGACACATACAATCGGTGGCTTATATAAACGTGGATAATTTTGATATTTTATTCCAGAAACTAAACGATGTGGATGAATGGGAGAACCTATTAGACCTTTCCATTACAGCAGAGATTCCAGTGCAAATCAGCGTTGATGGCAGAGGTGGCTTACAGTTAGCTTTAATTAATCCCGCAGTTGAACTGGAATTTGTATTCAAGCATTGGGCGCAATTCACGTTGAGACTACCCACTGGCTTATTTGCAACGAGAAGGGTAGCGTCTCTTATTTTGGATCAATTGAATTACGGACTTGGACTGATCAGATATCCACAGAGTTTGTTTCTAGAGCAGGAAGAAACGACACTATCTATTCGTCCGGAAACCTTTAAGACGGTGGGTAAGCCTCGGGATCATTTTTCGCTTAGTGCTAGTTTTGAGGATCTTTAGAGTTCAACGCAAGGGGGCTACGAATGAAGTGGGCGTTAGCTTTAGTCACGATATCATTGGAGATTTAGAAGATGCAAAACATCACAAGGCCACTAGCATTGTTTTTGTTGGTTTGGGCTACATCGGTCATAGCAGAAGGTCAAATCCCCAGTCCTTCCCATGAAATTGCTTACCCGACGGGATGGCAGAGTTGGAGTACGATAGCTGTATCACATCGTACCGATAATAAGACAATCCGTGTGATACTTGGTAACGAGGTGGCCGTAAAGGCGGCTCGAATGGGCAACACCAATCCGTGGCCAGATGGCGCTATCCTTGGCAAAGTTGTTTGGAAGGATACGCAGCTAGATACGTGGAATGCTGCTACCGTCCCTGGGAACTTTGTTCACGCTGAGTTTATGTTCAAGAACTCAAAGGAATATGTTCAAAGTTATGGCTGGGGTTGGGCTCGCTGGGTAGGCCTAGAGAAAAAAGCATTTAATAAGGGGGCGCAGGTTTGCACTTCCTGTCATACACCAGTAAAGGATCGAGACTGGGTTTTCACAGACCCAGCTATATTTCCAAAATAAGCTTGTTAACGAAAGTACAGGCGATTGTTCGACATCCGAATAAGGAATGTCTGAAACTAAACCGAGCTAATAAACCTTTGGAACAATCTTAGACGTACGCCCTTGGTAATCCACATAGGTTTGTCCAAGTTCTTTCACAAGAAATTTTTCCTCAAAATACATCCCTACCAAAACATAAACGGACATACCCACCGAGAACACCAAATGACCCACCGTCATAACCGGTATAGACCAGAACGCAATGAAAAACCCTAACATCATGGGGTGTCGAATCCACTGATAAAAAAGTACCTCAGTAAAAGCAACCGGCGTATAGGTTTTTTTGACGAGATATAGCCACGATTGACGTAATCCAAACAGGTCAAAGTGATCGGTTAGGAACGTTGAGATAAAAACTAGCGCCCAGCCAAAACCAAACATCCCCCACAGAACATAAACCACCATTGTGTTTTCAACTTGCCAGATAACACCTTGCATCGGTTGCCAGTAATACATGAGCACCGATAAGGTGATAGCTGAGACCAGTACGTATGTGCTACGTTCGACGTGGTGTGGCACCACAGCGGATATCATCTCTTTAAACCAGCCTCGGGCCATGACGCTATGTTGAACACCCCAAAATAACATTAAACCAATATTGATCAATAAGCCATTGGGGGAATAGCTTGTCAATTCGGTTGAAATCGAGTGTGGTACAAACACATCACCAACGAAACCCATAAAATATAAAAACGCGCCAAAAAAAGAAACATAACTGACTACACCGTACAACATGACCAACATTCTCATACTTTCGCTCCTGATAAGTTATTAGAAACTAATTTTCGATGTCAAATTTCAGCACATGATTACGTTCGAGTCTTCCATCGCCCCTGGCTCCTACTACTATGCAAAACAGCCATTACGATTATTGTATTTTTTTGAACTACGAAGAATATTCCAAAGGGGAAACGTTTAATTAAGATGCGATGAATACTTTTGTGGGTTTCTAGTGATTTTATCAAAAGACTCTTCAATACAGAGAACAAAATCTTGCCCTAATCCTTGGCGACATTCTTGATAATAATTGTAGGCATCTTGAATGTCAGTTTCCGCTACGCTTCTAATCAGTAATTGATTGGGTATTAACTTTTTAAT
>JAESQG010000054.1 GCA_016765265.1 Pseudomonadales bacterium
GGCTGAAAGGAAGTTTAAAGATGATATTACGGAAGAGGAGAAGACCAGAAGGCTTGAAGAAATCATCAAAACACAAGGCAAGCACTCCCTTACCATTAATAAGGAGCGAATAGGCCAAACCTATGAAGTCCTGATTGAAGGAGTCTCAAAACGCTCTAAAGAGATAGGCATAGTCTCTTTGCGCTGTGATTTGGGGCGTTGGCCAATCACTTCACCCGTTATAATAAAATCGAAGCCATTGTCCTCGCTAAACTCACGGGCTTTATTGAGCATTAATTGGGCCTGGTTGACCATAAAGATTTTGCAGTCTAAACAGGGGTTTAGGTTGGCGCCGTAACCATGCTTGGGATTAAGGACAACCTCTTTGTATTCCTCTGAAATGTCGATGATATGCAATTTAATACCAAGCTGCTCAGCTGACCAGAGGGCGTTGTTGCGTTTTTGTTTTTTCTTATCCTTTTTACGAATAGCATGGGTGTGTCCTTCCACGCAGAAACCGGTGTAGAAATTGATTCCTTCAACTTTAACCCCTTGTTCTTGTATGACTCTTACTGCTAATAGTGAGTCTAATCCTCCGGAAATTAGGGCAACGGCTTTACGCTGAATAGAGGCAGGTTTTTTCTCTGTCATATTTTCTTCGGTCATTGTGGAAGTAGAGCCTTTTGTTCTTGTAGCAATTGTTATTAAATCAGTGGTTTAGGTTAGCACGGCGGCAATTATACCGACAATTTAGACATTAAACGATTAATTGTTGGGCGAATTGAGCCCTAAGAGGGTGTAGCTAGTGTATACTCTCGCACCCTATCGCATTAGCTCTTTTTAAAGCAGGTTGTCATTTTGATTGAGAATATCCGTAATATAGCCATTATCGCCCACGTCGACCATGGTAAAACAACTTTGGTGGACCAGTTATTACAACAGTCTGGAACTCTGGGTGATCGTGCAGAGAACATTGAACGGGTGATGGATTCAAATGAACTGGAGAAAGAGCGGGGAATCACTATTCTCGCGAAAAATACGGCTATTGGTTGGTATGACAAGCGCAGTGATACAGAATTTCGAATCAACATTGTGGATACGCCGGGGCATGCTGATTTTGGCGGCGAAGTAGAGCGTGTCTTATCGATGGTGGATAGCGTATTACTCCTTGTAGATGCCGTTGATGGACCCATGCCTCAGACGCGCTTTGTGACACAAAAAGCTTTTGCTCAGGGATTGAAACCAGTCGTCGTTATAAACAAAGTAGATCGACCCAGCGCGCGACCCGATTGGGTTGTTGATCAGGTGTTCGATTTGTTTGATCCCTTAGGTGCTACCGATGAGCAGTTAGATTTCCCCATAGTTTACGCCTCTGCCCTAAATGGCACTTCCGGCATGGACCCTGAGAATATGGGCGATGATATGGAGGATTTGTTTAGAACTGTTGTTGACCAAGTGAGTCCGCCAGAAGTAGATCGTGATGGTGCATTTCAAATGCAAGTGAGTGCGCTGGATTACAATAGCTACGTGGGCGTTATCGGAGTTGGACGTATCACTCGCGGCAGGGTCAAAACCAATATGCCCGTGTCTATTGTTGATCGAGAGGGCAACAAGCGTAATGGACGTATAATGCAGGTTATGGGTTATATGGGATTGGAGCGCAACGAAATTCCTGAAGCTGAATCTGGCGACATTGTCTGTATCACCGGTATAGAAGGGCTAAATATTTCGGATACANTATGCGATCCANCTCAGCCGGAAGCGTTGCCTGCGTTGTNGGTGGATGAGCCCACTGTTAGCATGACCTTTCAGGTAAATAAATCACCATTCGCATCCATAGACGGAAAGTTTTTAACATCCCGCCAAATTAAAGAACGGCTAGACCGAGAGTTGATACATAATGTTGCCTTGCGAGTGGAGCAAGGAGAAGATCCGGANAAGTTTCGGGTGTCGGGAAGGGGGGAGCTNCATTTATCGGTGTTAATTGAAACCATGCGCAGGGAAGGTTTTGAGTTAGGGGTTTCGCGCCCTGAAGTGATCATGAAAGAAGTGGATGGTGTGACTCAAGAGCCCTATGAAGCACTCAATGTAGATGTGGAAGACGCACACCAAGGTTCTGTGATGGAAGAGCTGGGAGAGCGCCGNGCNGATTTACANGACATGGTGCCNGATGGTAAAGGTCGAGTACGGTTGGANTGNATAGTGCCTTCGCGTAATCTTATCGGCTTCCGCTCTATGTTTTTGACGATGACTTCNGGTACAGGAATTATGACTCATTCCTTTTCCCATTATGATAAATTAAAGCCGGGAGAGGGTGCTCAGCGCTCCAATGGTGTTTTGGTTTCAATGGTAAAGGGTAAGGCCCTAGGCTTTTCTCTTTGGAACTTGCAGGAAAGGGGGCGATTGTTTATTGATCCNGCCACTGAAGTNTACGAAGGCATGATTATCGGGATACACGCAAGAGAAAATGATTTGGTGGTTAATCCCATAAAAGGAAAACAGCTGACTAACGTGCGTGCTTCAGGTACGGACGAAAATATTGTCCTTACGCCTCCTATTAAGTTTTCATTGGAGCAAGCGTTAGAGTTTATCGAGGATGATGAGTTAGTGGAAGTGACACCAAAAAATATCCGTATAAGAAAAAAATTATTAAAAGAACATGAAAGAAAGAAGGCTGGTAGAGCGCCTAAGCAATGAGTCCAGCTCCATTCTAAAGATAGAAACAATATTGATAACGATGATATAGCTAATAGCGGGCTGCACCTGGTGCGCTTGCTAGGTTAATTTAACCCTATAAAAAATAAGCATTCNCTACTCTACAATGATCTAAACACTGCTAATTAGGTGTGGTTGAGCTAGAGTTAGTGTCAAGTTTCTTTCTAGCGCGATATTCGTGGGAGCTTTGGCCATATGATTATTTTGTACCCAGACATTAAACCCTATTCTGAACATCGTCTCAGTGTCGGTGATGTGCATACATTGCATATCGAGGAGTGTGGGAATAAAGAAGGCATACCGGTTTTGATTCTCCACGGTGGGCCTGGAGCGGGTTGCGAGCCTTTTCATCGACGTTTTTTTGATCCTGANAAATTCCGAATTATCCTTTTNGATCAGCGAGGNTGCGGNCGCTCTGTGCCTCATGCAGAACTTCGAGATAATACTACCCAGCATCTAGTGGAGGATATGGAGAAGATTCGCGAGCACCTCGGTGTGGATAAATGGATGCTGTTTGGTGGCTCCTGGGGNTCGACACTAGCNCTGACCTATGCAGAAGCTTATCCCGAATTAGTGCTNGGTATGGTACTTCGAGGTATCTTTCTCTGTCGTGAGATGGATTTTGAGTGGTTCTATAAAAAGGGAGGAGCGAGTCGTATATTTCCTGATGCTTGGGATGAGTACATGAAGCCTCTCTCTATTGGAGAGCGGGACGACATCATCAAGGGGTATTATAAGCGGTTAACTGGAGACGACGAAATTGCACGTATGGCCGCTGCAAAAGCTTGGGCAATGTGGGAGGGGCATTGTGCTACATTGAGACCCAGTCATAATGTTCTCGATCATTTATCCGAACCGCATACCGCTCTCAGCCTCGCTCGTATAGAAGCACATTATTTTGTGAATAAAGCTTTCCTTGAAGCGGATCAGTTGATTGACAACGCCCATAAGTTAAAAGGTATTCCCGGCATTATTGTGCATGGTCGATACGATATGGTGTGTCCTTTGGAGAATGCCGATACTCTCAATAAGGCTTGGCCTGATGCAGAACTACATATAGTGAGGGATGCGGGTCATGCGTCTAGTGAGCCGGGTATCGTAGATGCGCTGGTGCGTGCAATCGACGATATGGAGAAAATAATTGAGAATATTGACGCGGAAAAATAANTNCCCTGTCCTTTGCTATTATTTTTGAAACGATTGGTATTTTGAAAAGATTGGTATTTTGAAAAGATTAGAATTTTGAAACGATCGGAATTGTAAAATATCGTGATTGCGAAAAGACTAGCATTATGAGGGTNTTGCTGCAAAGAGTGNTATCGGCGAAGGTGGTGGTCGATGATCTAACCGTTGGAGAAATCGATAAAGGTATTTTAGTTTTTTTGGCCGTAGAAAAACCCGATACCGAAGAAAAAACAAAACGCATGGCCCACCGCGTACTTAAATATCGATTGTTTGCCGATACTGATAAAAAGATGAATTTAAATGTGCAGCAGGTTGAGGGTGGCGTGCTGGTGGTGTCTCAGTTTACCTTGGCCGCAGATACTCGTAAGGGTAATCGACCCAGCTTCATGGCTGCAGCAGAGCCAGAATTGGGCATAGCGCTTTATGACCAGTTTGTTAATGAATTATCCCGTCAGCATAATATGGTCGCCACTGGATCCTTCGGTGCGGATATGAAAGTACATCTGGTGAATGATGGCCCGGTTACTTTTTGGCCTGAGCTTTGATTTAGCTTGAACTTTGATTTAGCTAGTAATATGACGAGATGCAGCTGACATATTCTTTGTATTAAACGACTTCGCAGTGGAAGAATATTAGCTTTAGGTCACTGGAGGGCTTAAAAAACCGTGACCCACCGGACATCTAATCAATTAAGTATAAAAAATCAGCAATTAACAGGCAAGATGTGTATAATCCCCAGCCTCTTGCCTCTCCCGCTTGGTTTATCAAAATTGCCCAGGTTTACACTATTTAGGATCTTATTATATGTCTGATGATTCATCGACGATCTCTTTTGAGCAACTTGGCCTACCCGCTCCTTTGATGAAAGCGGTGGCCGAAGTGGGTTATGAAACACCATCCCCAATTCAAGCGAAGAGCATTCCTTTCTTATTGAAAGGCCATGATTTATTGGGCCAAGCGCAAACAGGCACAGGTAAGACGGCTGCATTTGCATTGCCGTTGTTAGCGAACTTAGATCTCAAGCAAAAGTTGCCCCAAATATTGGTATTAACGCCCACTCGAGAGTTGGCGATCCAGGTAGCTGAAGCGTTTCAAACTTATTCTCGGTTTCTCAAGGGTTTTCGTGTGCTACCCATTTACGGTGGTCAGGATTATTCCATTCAATTAAGGCAATTGAGACGTGGCGTGCATGTGGTGGTGGGAACCCCAGGACGAATCATGGATCACATGCGCAAGGGGACCCTAGTCTTAGGAGAAGTAAAAGCGCTAGTACTCGATGAGGCTGATGAGATGCTACGCATGGGATTTATTGATGATGTGGAGTGGATCTTGGAGCAAACGCCAGATGAGCGGCAAACGGCTTTATTTTCTGCCACTCTACCAAAGGAGATACATCGTGTTGCGGCTCGCTATCTTAAGGCTCCCAAAGAAATTAAAATCGAATCTACTACTTCAACCGCCACCACAATACGCCAGCGTTATTGGCAGGTGAGTGGCCCCCATAAGCTTGACGCGTTGACGCGTGTATTGGAAGCTGAAGTCTTTGATGGGATGATTATTTTTGTTCGCACCAAAACCTCCACTATTGAACTAGCAGAGAAGCTCTCCGCCAGAGGTTATTCATGCGCGGCATTAAACGGTGATATCGCGCAAAATCAGCGTGAGAAAACCGTAGAGCGATTAAAGAAAGGCAGTTTGGATATCTTGGTAGCCACCGATGTTGCGGCTCGTGGTCTTGACGTGATGCGCGTCACTCATGTTGTGAATTATGATATTCCTTACGATACCGAAGCTTATGTGCATCGAATTGGGCGTACTGGGCGAGCTGGCAATAAAGGTGACGCGATCCTTTTTGTAGCACCGCGAGAAAAACGCTTGCTGCGCTCAATTGAAAAAGCCACAGGTCAAATCATTGAGCATATGAAGATGCCCACCGTGGCTGATATCAATGAGCAGCGCGTAACTAAGTTCAAACAAAAAATTACGGACACATTAGATTCGGTCAGTTTAGATTTTTTCCAAAGAATGATGGTGGAGTATCAAGGAGAGAATGGCATTGATCCGGTTCGTCTGGCGGCTGCGTTAGCGCATATGGCCCAAGGTGATCAACCGTTATTGCTGAAAGAGCAAAAAGAGAAAAGGCCAAGGAAAGAGTTCGATTCCGCAAGAGATAACAGGACGAGTCGAGAGGCTGGTCGCGGCAGGAATATGGATTTTAGTAGAGCGGATCGCAATAGATCCGGTAGTAGCGACGAAGAGCGCAGCTCCAGTAGAGGACCAAGAAAACCCAGGAATTTAAGCGGTCTTTCGTCTAAGGCCGTACCATTGAAAGCGCATCCTGAAATAGGAATGGATCGGTTTCTAGTGGAGGTGGGTAGTAGCCACGGCGTGAAGCCGGGTAATATTGTCGGGGCAGTGGCGAACGAAGCTGACATTGAAAGCCAGTACATTGGCCAAATAGAAATACTCGACGATTTTAGCGTGATTGATTTGCCCTCCGGTATGCCGAAAGAAACTATGGAGGTTTTAAAGAAAGCCAGAGTGTGCGGGCGACCCCTCAATATGGCGCTATTTAGCGGCGATAAAAAGGAAGGCAATAACGAAGTTAAAAAGGAAGGCAAGAAACCCCCTTCCAGTAGGAAAGGTAAGGAGCTTGGCCCTAAGAAAAAGAGAACATTTAGTAAGAACGCGAAGAGTTAATGTCCTAGTAACACTTCTTATTCCTCAGGTATCTCATCTGGATTCTGTCTTTTGGGCAAGAGCACTGAAAATATTATCCCGGCTTCAAATAAAATCCACATGGGAAGCGCGAGCAGAGTCTGGCTTATAAAGTCGGGAGGGGTGAGTAGCATGCCGAAAACAAAGCAGCCCACAATAACATAAGCCCGCTTCTCCCTGAGGGAATCGGCGGTTGTCACGCCCGACCATATTAACAGTAAAGTAGCGATAGGGATTTCAAAGGCTAGGCCAAAGGCAAAAAATAACTTTAGCGCAATGGTAAGGTACTGGTTGATGTCCGGCATAATCTGGACATCCGCAGGGCCAACGCTGGTAAAAAAACCCATCACTATGGGGAAGATAACAAAATAGGCAAAGGCCACTCCGGCATAGAAAAGAACGATACTTGAGAAAAGCAGGGGAATAGCGACACGCTTCTCGTGGGCGTACAGCCCAGGAGAAATAAACTTCCAAGCTTGATGTAGTAAAATCGGCACTGTTAAAAAGAATGAAATAGCTAAGGTGAGTTTAAAGGGTGCAAAGAAAGGGGAAGTCACCTCCGTGGCGATCATGGTTGTCCCTTCGGGTAACACGTCTCGAATAGGTTTTGAGACGATAGTATAAATATCGTTGGCGAAATAGAATAAGCATAAAAACACAGCTAGGATAGCGAATACTATGCGCATTAGTCGTTCGCGCAGTTCGATTAAATGACCAATGAAGGTCATATTACCGGTGTCATCCAGATGGTTTTCTTTCGACTCTGAATTTGAAGATTGTTCGTCGGTCATATGGATCTTGTTTCCTTGTCCCTAAGTGCATGGGGCTAGTAAGTGCATAGGGCTAGGATGGGTTGCCTTGGATGTTAGGTTGGGGGGTATTACGAATCGAGTTTCGGTGTGTCCGATGCCGATTCTTCTTGCTGGNTCTTTGCTNGCGNNGCCTTAATGTTNGNGTTGGTACTNTGTAGTATTTNTTCACNCTGTTTTTTNGCGTTAGCNGTGGTCTCGCCCAGCTCCTTGGCAATATCCGTCAAGCCAATGTTATCAGCCTCTTGTTTTAATCTTGNNTGCACTTCAGAGGCNTTAACTTCNCGCTCTATCTCAACCTGCAAGGATGCGAAGGTGCGNCGNACCTTGCCGATCCACGCACCGGTCATACGNGCGGCATGGGGAAGACGNTCAGGGCCAAGGACTAATAGNGCAACCACGCCCAGTAGGAGAAGCTCAGTAAAACCAATATCAAACATAGCAGGAACTTAAGATGATTTTTCGTTATTGTTTTCTGCGCTTTTCTGCGCATCAGCAACCGTTAAATCATCCTCCTCTGTTGCTTCGCCATCTTCTTTGGCTGCGTCCTCATCATTTATTGCCTTTTTAAAGCCTTTAATAGCACCACCCACATCGCCACCCAGATTGCGTAAGCGTTTGGTTCCAAATAAAAGCAGAACAATTGCTAAAATAATGACTAATTGCCAAATACTAATACCACCGAAACCCATTGTTTTCTCCTTACTGTGTTATGTCAGCGCACTTGTTTGACAGAGAGTTAATTCTCTTTACCGGAACTGTTCTTGCCAGACCCTTTCTTGTCTGAGCGCCCCGGATTATTTTGCCGAGACGCTTTCTCTTCGAGGCCGGATATATTAAACCGGCTTGCTAGTTCCTGGATCACAGCCTCTGGTTTTTCACCTAGTTGGGCCAACACAACCAGGGAATGAAACCATAAATCTGCTGTTTCCGAGATAAGATCAGTTTTGTCTCCGCTGATAGCGGCGTCTTTGGCGGCTATTATTAACTCGGTCGCCTCTTCGCCCACCTTTTCCAGAATTTTGTTAAGACCCTTGCTATAAAGACTGGCTACATAAGAGCTATCAGGAGAGGCTGATTTTCTTTCCTCTAATATATCACCTAGTGCTGCTAAAATATCGCTGTTATTGCTCATCTTCTGGTCGTTTGCCTTGCGCTAGCTAATACTTTAGTGATATCTCAGAATTGGGGAGTAATTGGGTAGTAATTGGCTAGTAAGAATGCACTCATGTTAATTGATAATAGCATTCGGCTGAGTTGTCGGGAAATANGCGANAAGCTTATCGAGATCGCCCAAACAGGCGGGGAATCACCAAGCCTAAGCCTATTATTCCCAGCAACCAACTTTGGATAGGTGTNCCGGTCAACGCAGGCAATTCTAAATGGCCTGAACCCATAAGGAAAGCACCTGCTATTGCGGTTGTACCTATTAAGATACTGGCATAGTCCTTACGCCTCGCCTGGTACAGCTTGATTTGTAATCGTCGAAGTTGTTCTGCTTGTTCTTCTTGACTCTCTCGCTGGCGTTTAATTTGGTTTAGTGTGTCATAGGCTAGCTGGGGGAGGTTAGGTAGATGTTCCAACCAAGCGGGTACGCTGCGTTTTAACTCTTTCATCACCGCCTCAGGACTCATTTGCTCGCGAATCCATTGTTCTAATAATGGTCGGCCAATAGCCCAAATATCCAGTTCAGGACAAAGTTGGCGTCCCAGCCCCTCAATGTGCAGCAGGGTTTTTTCTAACAGGACGAACTGAGGCAGCGCCTGCATTTCAAATCGTCTTGCTGTGCGGAAAAGGCGAATCAGGATGGGACCAAACTCAATTTGATCTAAGGGTTTTTCAAAGATGGGATCGCAAACCGTACGCAATGCCATTCCGAATTCGCTNGCTCGGGTGTGTTTAGGCACCCAGCCCGCTTCTATGAGCAGGAGTGCCACCTGCTCATAATCTTGGTTCAATANNGCCATTAGNTGGCGGGCTAACAAAAACCGCTCTTCTCGGCTTAAGGTGCCCACAATGGCGCAATCGATGGCAATGTAAACNGGCTCTTCTGGNTTGGTGGTGTCTACAAAAATATTGCCNGGATGCATATCCGCNTGNAAAAAATTATCGCGAAAGACTTGAGTGAAAAAGATTTCTACTCCTCGTTCAGCCAAGATTTCAAAATCAACACCTCGCTGCTTTAATGTCTCTACGTCATCAACCCGCACGCCGTATATACGCTCCATTACCATGACGTTAGTGGCGGTTAATTCCCAGTAAATTTGTGGTACGTATAAAAGAGGCGAGTTACTGAAATTCTTTTTAAGTTGCACGGTATTGCCAGCTTCGCGGGTTAGATCGAGTTCGCCAAAAATAACTTCCTCATATTCTTTTACCACTGCTAGCGGGTGAAAACGGGCTAGCTCCGGCCACAGTCGCTCTATTAAACCTGCAGTAAATTTCATGAGCTTGATATCGCGACGAATCGTTTTCTCAATATCAGGGCGAATGACTTTTACGACAATCTCTGCACCGTCACTCAGGGTTCCAGCGTGCACTTGAGCAACGGAAGCGGATGCCAGTGGATTTCGGTTGAAGCTGGCAAATAATTGGGCAATAGGCTTGCCGAGTTCTTTTTCGATAATAGCGACGGCATCATCTGATGAAAACGGGGGGATCTGGTCTTGTAATTTCGCGAGATCATCGGCGATATCATCTGCCAATAAATCTTTGCGTGTGGATAGCATTTGCCCGAGCTTAATAAAAACGGGTCCCAGCTCCTCCATGGCGAGTCTAAGACGGGCGTATTGCTCCGTTTGAGTAGGAGCGAACCATCGATAGGGGATTAACAGCATCAACTTTTTGACCACGCCGCTGCCTGGTAGGTCGGGAATAAGTTCATCCAATCGATATTTTGCGATGACCCGAATAATCTGTAAAAGGCGGAATAGACTAGTCAATGTCGGGATCCTTATGTTGCATTTTCTTGCTTTGAGATGCTGTGTTATTTTCAGATACGGTATTGTTGCCAGATATTATATTACTTTCAGATACTATGTTGTTCTGCGGTGTTATGGAATTGATTTCCCCCGTTATTTTATCTTGCAATTTATCAACCCGTTGCTGCAAAGAATCCACCTTTAGATGCACCTCATTGACGGCTGTAGCGTGAGACTCCAAATCATCATTGGGGGCCACGATATTGGCTTCTTCACGAATAAAAACGTCGGCATCCGCGATAAAAGTACGTACAGTCCGTTTGGTCCAGCGAAATAAATCACGTCCTACTTGTCCCACTTGGTGAGCCGCAGCGTCGCCTATATATTGAGACAGAGGTTCTTCCCAATCTACATCCAGCGTAGACACGATGTGATGGATTTTTTCGACGAGTTCTCGATCCCCGGATATTTTTATGTCGGGATCAATTCCTTGATCTTCAGTTCGTAGTGCCTGAGAGGCTATTGTAAAAGCGGGCGCTACAATTGTTGCATCGGCAGTTGATGTAGTGCTCGAATAATCGCTATTTCTCACATCATCTGGGTCACCGAAGATCTGAATGCTGTCCCCAGAGAAGATGACTGTGGCCACAATCTCGGGAGTGTGGGTGCGAACGGCGAGCATTTTTCCACTGAGTTGATGGACTTTGTGCTCGGTAATAGGGTCAAGAAGAAGTGCTCGGTTGATTACCGTTTCCAATGAGCTGAGGAAAAAGGATTGCGCTATGCCAGCCATCTATAAAGCCTGTTTCTATTGGGGGTGATTATATTTAAAGATTGGTTATATTTAAAGATTGGTTATGGTTCGATTGCTTAGCCTTTAAATCCGCGATGAACTGCGACTACCCCCCCTGAAAGATTATGATATTGCACCATCCGGAAACCGGCTTTTTGCATCATGCGTTTTACGGTCTTTTGGTCTGGGTGCAGGCGAATTGATTCTGCGGTATAGCGATAGTATTGTTGCTCACCTACCATTAATTGTCCTAATTTTGGTAATATCTTAAAGGAATAGGCGTCATATATTTTATTGAGCCACTTTCCTTCTGGTTTTGAAAACTCCAAGACTAAAAGCCGGCCGCCGGGCTTTAGTGAGTCTATTATCGAATCTAATGCTTTTTGTTTGTTAGTCACATTGCGCCAGCCAAAACCAATGACAATACAGTCGAAGCTATTGCTGGCAAAAGGAATGTTTTCAGCATTGGCTTGAACAAAAGAAATGTTGCTGCCGTAGTCGATAGACAGAGATCGGTATTGTCCCATTCGCAGCATTGGGTTATTGATATCTGCCAATACTACCCTGCCTTCAGGGCCTACAAGTCTCGAAAAACGGAAAGACAAATCGCCCGTACCCCCCGCCAGATCAAGCACGGAGTGCCCCTCGTGTACGCCGCTAAGTTCAACTGTAAATCGTTTCCATAGTCTATGAAAGCCGCCGGTCATGACGTCATTCATAATGTCATAATCGATAGCGGCAGAATCAAAAACATCAGCTACATGCTTCTCTTTATCCTCGGCATCAACGGACTGGTAACCAAAGTGAGTCGTGTCTTTATTTGTCATAGCAATGCGATTAAAGGCTGTGCAAGTATAGAGGGATTCATTCTACTCTGCAGAGAGTAGAATGTCTTTTACGGAGTGTCTATTTTATAAAAAGGTAATTATACGAATACAATTTATAAGAGTGTCATTTATTGGCGTGTATTTATTTTAAAGTAGGAAGGCCTATAATTTCAAAATATTTTTGATAGGTGATTTAACCTCTAGGAGCAATTCTTTTAGGAGCAATTCCCTGGTTTCAATTCTTGGGTTTGGCTGGCATTAATTGAACTACATTTGCATGATTAACCCGAGAAACGCCCGCCTTATGCATACGCTGCAAATAATTATCCCATTTGGACTGGTAATCAGTGCATAATTCATACAAATAAGCCCAAGTATAAATTCCCGTATCGTGGCCGTCGTCAAAGCAAAGCTTAACCCCGTATTGGCCACTGGGTTCGATGCTCTGAATGCAGACATCTTTCTTGCCTACTTGTAAAACCTCCTGCCCCTTGCCATGACCTCGTACCTCTGCTGAGGGGGAATAAACACGAAGGTATTCACAACTGAGTTGATGTTTTTCGTTACTGTATTCCAAGTCGAGTATTTTGGATTTTTTGTGGAGTTTAATATTAGTGGGAATAGGGAGCATATCTTAAAGGCCAAAATATAGTCGGTTAAGGGGGTTGTTACTTATTGAGATTGTTATATCGCTGCCAATTTTACCACCGAAATGACTTTATTCCCAAATCCGTTTGAGTCTGTTGTCTTTCTGGTATTCCAGTGAAGACATTTCGATTAAACGACTCCGCGCTCGTTCGAACTCTAAAAGCAGGCTGCCTTGGGTATAGAGATCAGTGATCGGAATGACGCTGGTGAGGAATAGTGTTGTTTTTTGTTCATAAAGCTCGTCAACTAGCGCAATGAACCGTCGAACAGCATCATCCATCGGAGCCAGCAGCACCTCTCTTTCACCGGTGTTGCTGCCGTCTTCTGTACCTCGGGCCTTGATCTGTTCGTAGCTTTGGCCACTCAAAAAGGGCACATTCAACAACACTAGGGACTTAAAGTTTTTCGCGATTTCGATGTAATCAAAATGACTTCGTGGACCTTCACACAACTGCGAAAATTCAAAACAAATCCATTAAAAACGTTTTGCCGCGCCCTACTTTACCCCATAGATATAGGCCATTAATAAGGGTTTTTCGTTTTTGCTTATGTGGATCGGTAAGGGTTTGATGTAAATTTTCCAGTGCATCCAATACACTTTGCTGGGCGGGGTCGTGGCGAATTATTTGGTTTTGAATGAGAGATAGATACCGGTCCTTTACGCAATGGGCTTTAGCATCGAATCTGATTGTCGACCTCATGGTACATCCTGTTCATTCAGGCAATCTCAAACGGGGCGGTGGGGCAGTATAGAGAGGCTGGACAGGCAGCCCCTTTATACCAACATAATAAATCTAAATTTTTACCTAGAACCCGTCATCTGAATCCCTTGAGTTTTTGGAGGAGTCTGCTTTCTTCTCAACAATCGAAAAAATTAATTGAAATTTTGCTACGTTTTTGTAATCGTTAAGGAACTTGTCAAATTGCAAGGTATAGTTTTTCTGTTTGCCTGCTCGTATTGAACTGGATTTAAATTTTGCACTACTTTGGCCAGTGCCAATGAGTTTGCCAGACTTGTCGAACAGCGCAACGCCTATTTCGGGCCGAACGGTCATCGGCGTTTTGTTCCATAAAATGGCGAGCGCTTCCATATTCTCGCTGAAATAGATGGATTCAACCTTCACTCCTTGCAACTCAAGGCCAATGTCGATAGGTGTCGCAGGAGCCATCTTGTGTGAATAAGTCAGAGAGCCAACGACTTCTGATTTAGTCGCCGCGAACACAGCATGTGAAGTAAAAATTAGAACGAAGGTAATTAACAATTGAGCGTAAGGGTGATTGGCCATCGGTGATTTCATATATTGCTCCAGTGGGTTAACGAACTATAGGGCGTAAGAATACAAGGTTTGCAGGGAAACACAGAATATAGAAAACCGTGGAATTTTGTCAATGTAGATAGCATTTTCATTAGACTTTGCCTTTTTTCATTGGGCTTTGCGTATAGACAGGCCATTTAGAGCGTTGCGAGTCCAGACTAGCGGATTGTTTGTCAGTTATCTTTACTCCTGCTTTTCTATGTTTATCTATGTTTATCTATGTTCATCTATGTTCATCACCGTTAGTCTGTGACTTCTGAATATCAATGGGACCCTTAAACCCATGATTAAAAATAGTTTTGTATACGCAAAAACCGACATATCAAGAACAGAAACATCCTTCACTTAAATAATCGACTAATAGGTCTGTGCCTTCAAGGTCCATGAATTGTTTGGAATGTCAGTTGTTTATACACTCGCCAATGTATTCTCTAGCTTGGGCTTAGAAAATTTCATAAGATCAAAGGCTTACATAGTGATGGCGTTATGGCATAGTTGTTGCTAATACGTAGATAAGTTTAAACATGTAATACCCTTTCATAACTGTCCGATTCAGTTTTATAAAGCCGCTCCAATCAATGGGACGGTTTTTTTTTGCGTGGTATATTTTTATCTACCACATCCACAACATCTAGTTTTTCACTGACCTCTCTATAACTAAGACGTGATAGACTCATTTGCAGATAGGATTCGGTGCTTGAGTACGCTTAAAGAAGGTGTGTTTAAGATCCCATAACAATTTGAGAGACAAAAATAATGCGTATAGTTGCGGTGTTTGTTCTTATTGCCTTGTCGTTTCCCGCAGCCGCTAGTACTAGAGAACAGATAAACGGCGCGTTCGGTATCTCATTGGGACAATTGTTTGATAAATCCAGCGCGATCGGACAACGAACCATGCATGACGGTACTCGTGCTTTGCGATTTCAACCTGATAAGACTTTTGAGTTCTTTAGTCGTTATTATGTTTTGGTCACCAAAGAGCCTCATGCGGTTTATGCCATTTGGGCCGAGGGCGACATGGAAGACGATGAGAAATGCAGAGAGGCCCAGCAAGTTCTGATGGCATTGCTTGAAAATAAATACGGTGTACTTCAAAAAAATAGAATTTCATCCCAGCGTTATGCAGCCAAGCGAGTCACACTAAACGAAAGGTATATTGAAACTAGCTGCTCTGGGTACAATGTGACATTAAATATTCGATATAGCGACGCTGAACTCGAAAATAGCTCTAAAAATAATCCGAAGTCTAGTGTTCAAAAGCTAGATGCAAGTGGCTTGTAAGAAGCATATCCCGAGCCACGTAAATTATTTGTAAGAAATCACTCGCTCCCACGACAAAACCCCTATGAGTAACCCTAACAAAAGGTCTTAGACAAATACCTAAGCCTTGTGAATCAGTTGCTTAACACTCGTCCTGGCCTATGATATAACTGCTAAGTCTGTTACAGAAAATGGGCTCATTATAACAAATCCTTTTTGATAACATTTTTTACCATCCGGAGAAACCGAATGAAACCATCAACAAAAAAATCCAAGCTAGCCATGGCCGTAGCGGGTGCTATAGCTGCAGGCGGCGCGTTTTCAGTCCAAGCCGCCACATCNACGGCTAATCCGTTNGCGGCTAATAANCTCAGTGGCGGCTATATGCANNTGGCGGAAGCCAACTGTGGTGAAGGCAAATGCGGTGGCAAAAAAGCCAAGGGTGCCGACGGTGAAGCTAAATGTGGTGGTGACAAGAAAACAGACCATAGTTGCGGCGGTGATAAGAAAGCGGCTGCCGGTGGAGACAAGAAAACAGACGGTAGTTGCGGCGAAGGAAAGTGTGGCGGTGATAAGAAAGCGGCTGCCGGTGGTGATAAGAAAACAGACGGTAGTTGCGGCGAAGGAAAATGCGGCGGNAAAAAATAACTCGCCNTTTGACCTAGGACAAAGGGGTTTCGACCCCTTTTNGTTTGCTTGATACACACCANCCTATACCAGCAATTGGAANTGTNGTTAGAAATNTAGTTAGANNAATAGTTAGGGTAATGATGATGGACAATGCTTTGCAANACGAGANAAANGCAACATCGNCGAGTGTGGGCCTCGGNCTNCGGCGCTCAATGATGCCAGAATTGCTCGGAGATAATCGTTTGCGAGACGATATCGATAGCATTGACTTTTTTGAAGTAGCGCCAGAAAATTGGATTAAAATTGGCGGACGCTACGGTCGACAGTTACGCGAATGCAGCGAGCGTCATCCTTTGTTTTGCCATGGACTCTCCTTGTCACTTGGCGGCATTGCACCGTTGGATATTCAGTTAACAAAGGACATAAAATCGTTTTTAGATCTGCACCAGTCGCCCGCGTACAGTGAGCACTTAAGCTACACCGGTGACGATGGGCAACTTTACGATCTATTNCCNTTNCCCTTTACGGAAGAAGCTGTGCGCCATGTTGCGCAACGTATTCGACAAGCACAAGATATCCTAGAACGTAAAATCGCTATAGAGAATGTGTCCTATTATCTGGTGCCCCAACAAACCATGAGCGAAGCGGACTTTATATGTGCCGTGCTAGAGGAAGCCGACTGCGATTTATTGCTTGATGTGAATAACGTCTATGTTAACAGCATGAACCATAACTACGATGCCCAGGAATTCTTACAACGCATGCCGGGAGATCGAATAAGCTATTATCACGTGGCCGGACNTTTCGTCGAACCCGACGGCGTGATCATCGATACCCACGGTGCCGACGTGGTGGACCCTGTCTGGGCATTGCTCGACGACACTTATCGCTTATTTGGTTTGCGACCTACCTTACTCGAACGAGATTTTAACTTACCGGGTCTTCAAGAACTGCATAAAGAAGTCGCACGGATACAAACGGTGCAACACAGCCGTACCGACCGTCCTCCGCAACCTCAATTCACCGACATTGAAAGGAATGAATCTCATGAGTCGGTTATCCTCCGTGCCTGATAAAATAGCAGACCAAACCGCTGGCTCAGATGAAACTTCTGGCTTAACCGAAACCCCTAGCTTGGCTAAAACTNTAGGCGACTTTACTCATCATCTACGCCAACCCAATAGTCCAGTACCTGCAGGCCTGGATCATCGACGTGTTGGCATCTATCGAGAACTGGTTTATAACAATATTGAATCCTGCTTAAATAATGCTTTTCCCGTCACCGTAGACATTCTTGACAACAAAACCTGGGATTTACTTTTGTCTGAGTTTATCGCCACATTCCGCGCGCAAACTCCCTATTTTTCTCGCTTACCCAATGAGTTTGTCCGCTTTATAGAGCAACTCGACATAGCGCTGCACAACTGCGTATTTTTGGCGGAGTTGGTGCGTTATGAGTGGCTTGAACTGGATATGTATTTGCGACCCGATTCGGCCCACAAGCTAAAACCAGAGGACGACAGTATTGAAAATACGCCTCTTGGGTTGATCGATGACGCCTTGGTGGAAGCCTGGGAGTATCCAGTGCACAGGATCGGCCCAGAACTATCGAGTCAAACAGCAGAAGCCACTTATTTACTGATTTACCGAGATGTTGAAGGTGATGTGCAATTTATGGAGCTTCAGGCGCTGGCTTACATCGTCCTGACTACTTTGCAAATCGCCACTAAAGACCGCTGCTACCTCACCCCGAAGGAGATACTATTGGAACTCATTGACCAATCTGGTGCAGAGGATGTCACTCAGTTTCTGGATCAGGGCATGGCTTTGTTTCGGCAACTGAATGGATGGGGTGTCTTGTTTAATGCTAGCAAGTTTAATGCTAGCACGTTTAACTCTAGCCCCAACCAGGGGNCACANTCATGATCAAGTTAATGCAACAGGCACAAGGATTATTAGACACTACTCGGAAAGCTGATTTTATCGCGCCGCTGTTGCTGCGGCTTTATCTAGCGCCCATATTCTGGATGGCAGGCTCTCAAAAATTGGCCCACTTTTCATCTACGGTGGACTGGTTTGGCAATGCAGACTGGGGGTTGGGCTTACCTTTTCCCTGGCTGATGGCAGCACTGGCTACCGGCACGGAATTGATCGGCGCAGTGTGTTTGACCTTTGGTTTCGCTACACGTTGGATTAGCTTCCCTTTAATGGTCACCATGTTGGTGGCGATATTCTCAGTCCATCTGAAAAACGGTTGGCTAGCGATATCCACTGGTGAAGGCATCTTTGCCACGGAAAGAACTCTCGGCGGCATCGAACGACTAGATATAATAAAAGGGATTTTGCAAGAGCACGGAAATTACGAATGGCTTACTGAACAAGGTTCAGTGGTGATACTTAACAATGGTATTGAGTTTGCTACGACTTATTTATTTATGCTACTAGCCTTATTTTTTATCGGTGCAGGGCGCTATATTAGCGTTGATTATTGGATCGATAGAAAATTTGCACCTACCTCCGTTTGATATAATAGAGGTCATTTCTGGATGACTGCTCTAAGTTAAATGAGATATCACGGATGAACAGGCTAATTATTTCAATGTTGCTTTTTTTGTATTCAATCAAAATGCGACTGCACATGTAAGATGGTTTTCCGAATACAATCTTGATAAGCCTCCCTTACCCATCGGCGAAGTGATTTCTTCTTCTTTTGTCTACTTGTATATTGCGTCCATCGTTTTTATTTATGTGTTTTTCTTAACTATTTTAATCGAGTTCTACGGCGCAAACTCGCCCACGAAAAAACAGTGGGAATTTGGAAAAATCCGACTGCAATGGAACAATGCAGTCGATGACTGCCATGATGCATTTGATAGTGGTAGTTTCCTTCTCCCTGGAACACTTTAATCTCATTAGGTTCAATCGCATTGCCCTCGCGAAAGCCATTTAATATGCTAACCACTCTATCTTTTGCAGTGTTTTGTTGATCTTTATCACAAAAGACACCTCTCAGTTCGGCTCTTTGCAGGCAAGGTGCAATATCAACAATATTAACAATCTTTATCTCCCTTCCATCATTGAGATCTCTTGGAGCGTAATGCTGGATCGAGGGTTTGAAGCTATCCATCTGACATTCTATAAACCAATTATCATTTAATTCAAATGTTAGATTGTGGTGTTTAAAGTTCATATCAATATTTCAAGGTATGAAAAAATGAAAAGAGAGGCATTTAAAATACCTCTCTAAGTTAATACGACCGACCTGACTTTACTGCCAAGCAGCCGCTATGATGGTATCGATCTGATTTTTCTCATCATTGGTTAATGAAATGTCTCCACCCTTGGGGGTGCCAAAAGCGGACATCGCATTCACTAGCTGCTCAATACCAGCGCCATCAAGACTGTCGGCGCCACTACTAATGCTGTCGATTTTATTATTCTCAGTATTATACCAATCCGATATTCTAATCTTATCCTTACTACCGAGAAGATAAATATCCAGATGGCTCTTATACTGATCAAACCAGATAGTATTAATATCGATTCCTTCACCAAAAATCAGTTCATCGATATCCGTCGATGCTGAACTTCCATTATCTATAGTATCGAATTCGTCGCCGGCATTAAAATGATAAACATCATCCCCCGCATCTCCCGACAATTTATCCTTGCCTTTTCCACCATAGAGATGATCGTTGCCGTCGCCGCCACTAAGATCGTCACTACCGGTTCCTCCAATAATAACGTCGTTTCCAGATTCACCTGAAATTATATCACTCCCGCCCTGACCATCCAGATAATCATTGCCTGATGATCCCACGATGGTTTCTCGACTTCCATTGCCGATAATAATTTCATCGTAGATCGGTGCCGGTTCGGCGATGTTGACGGTGACGTCAAATTCGTCACTGACTGTCAACCCCAACAAATCTGTCGCCGTTACTTGAATGCTTAAAGTACCAATTTCAGATTCACTTGGTGTCCCGCTAAAAATTTGCGTGGTAGCGTCAAAACTCAACCATGAAGGTAATGCGCTGCCATCTACCAAGGTGGCAGAATAGGACAAACTATCTCCCGCATCGACGTCGATAAAACTGCCTTCTGGCAGACCGAAAAATAACGTCACATCCTGATCAACAGACTGATCAGATAAAGCTAAGATCAAGGTTGGTTGATCATTGACATTGATGACATTGATAGTGGCGGTGGCGGTAGAGCTTTGAACACCATCACTGACTGTATAGGTGAACTGAGCTTCCCCGGCAAAGTTGTCAACCGGAGTAAACGTTATTGTTTGCGCAACAGCATTGATTAGGTAAGTACCATTGGAATCGCCTTCCACATTGGTTATCGTTAAATCACTACTAGTTTCGTTCGCTAGCAACTCTTCAAAGGTGATTACTTGGTCCTGATCTTCGGTTGCAGTAATGAGCTCGCCACCAACAGCTTCCAACGGATTATTTGTCGCATCGTATTCTGCTTTCGCTGCAATCATGTCGTCTACTGTCCAAACCTCATATGGCGAGACTTCGTTGGCAGGCACAAACATGATTTCATCAATCGCGTACCGACTATTTGCTTCTGTTCCTGAATCTCTAAATTGATTCAATATCGTAATTGACCCAGATCCAACCGTGAGAATTAAGTCATCACCCTCGTAGGATACATCTATATGTCTTGATGAGAGTATATCGACATCAAAATTAAAGTCATAACCAAGGACAACCTCTAAAACATCGTAGCCACCTGAGACGTCGGTGTTATCTATGATATCGTGACCGTCACCGGTCAGATATCTATACTGATAAAAATCATTACCTTCCCCACCTATAACTAGATCGTCACCTAGGCGACCGCTAAGAAAGTCATCACCCTCATATCCGACGATCACATCATCTAAATCAGTCCCAAGCAGGCCATCATTTCCTGAAGTGCCTTCGATTAGATTGGATTGTACTGGTGCAAGATCCGCAGCAATCCATACCTCATAGGGCGTCATTCCATCTGCCGGTAAAAACCGTATTTCGTCAATAGCATACAAACTATTAGCATCAGTGCCGAAATCTCTAAATTGATTTCGGATCGTTATTGAACCTAAACCAATTTGAATGATTAGGTCATTACCACTATTAGTTAGATTAATATCCGGGGAAGACAGAATGTCAGTATCGATGACAAAATCCTGGCCAAGAATAATCTCAATGGCATCGTAGCCGGCACCATTATCAGTATTGTCGATGATATCGTGACCGTCACCGACAACATAACTATACTGATAAACATCACTACCATTGCCACCCACTAATAGATCATTACCCTGAAGACCGTTAAGCAAGTCATCACCACCTAGACCGTGAATCACATCGGCCATACTGGTGCCTTGAATGGATTCGCTATTTTCAGTTCCTTCAATAATAGGGGTGAGAGGTATAAGATCTGCTGCTTTCCACACTTCGATAGGTAAGCCTTGTTCACTGCGTAGGAAGCGTATTTCATCAATTGCATATACGGTATTTGTCGCTGTATACACATCCTTAAGCTGGTTCAAGATTGTGATGGACCCTGAGCCAATGGTTAGAATTAAATCTTCACCACTATAGCTTATGCTAATTTCCTGTGAAGACAGAATGTCGGTATCGATGGCAAGGTCGTAACCTAAAACGATCTCGATGGCATCATAACCATAACCCTCGTCAGTATTATCAANTGTGTCGTGACCATCGCCCACCACATAATTATATCGATAGATATCGTTTCCATTACCGCCCACCAACAAGTCATTATCTGCATTGCCTTCTAAGTAATCGTCATCATCACCCCCATAAATTCGATCTTCA
Source organism: Pseudomonadales bacterium (assembly GCA_016765265.1). Lineage (GTDB taxonomy): Bacteria > Pseudomonadota > Gammaproteobacteria > Pseudomonadales > DC-out160 > DC-out160. Next base: position 21,639 of record JAESQG010000054.1, read on the forward strand.
CCGGCACCTCCAAATATACGATCATTACCATCCAAACCATAAAGTACATCATCTAATTCAGTACCATAAATGGTCGTATCGGATTCCAAAGGTTGCACTAAATATTCATAGGTATACCCAGGTGTATTGATAATTGATTCATTCAATACCGGAATATAAGGGACGTTGTTTGAACTAGCGATGGACATTAGGTATTCGCTTGAGTAGGTACCACCGTTCAACCTAAACTGCTCCACACCATAACCTAAAGGATCCCCGTTTCCCCGTAATAAGGCGACTACTCCCTGATCATTGAACTTTCCCCAACTAATAAACAAAGCTGGGCGTCCTCCATATTGGATGGAGTAGACTGAAACATCTGCCAATGCCGCGTTAATTTCAACAACATCGTCTGTCAAATCAAGAATGAAATGTGGAAAGTGTTCAGCGATAGTTGCTTTAATTTGAGCGCCGGAACCATCTTCCGCCATCACTAGATAATCATGGGCAGTCCCTAAAAAATTGGGGGCTATCTCTTCAAGTGTACCCTCAGTTATATACGAACCTAGTTGATACCCATCGCCAAATAATCCCGTATCGGCAATAAGGTCAATACCCGACTCAAGTACATCGATAACGTAAGTATCTGCGCCCTCGCTACCTTGTAGAACGTCCGCTCCATTTCCGCCTGAGAGAACATCAGCTCCCCAACCAGCAGATAGACGGTCATTCCCATCTCCGCCGTACAGCATGTCATTCCCAGCACCACCGCCGAGCCAGTCACCGCCATTACCACCGACTAAAAAATCCTGTTCTCTGCCACCGCCAATCCAATCATCCCCGTCACCGCCATCGATCATCACGGAATTAAAACCGTGAAAAATAGGTTCCTCAAAGCCGGATAGATTAGAATATCCATTAGGACTATAATCATATAAAACAGTATCGTTACCTTTTCCAGCGTGAACGATATCAAAGGTATTCATAGTTTGGTAAATATCGCGAGTAAATCTGTATCGTGTGCTTAATTGAGTACCATTATCTACGTCGCTTTCATGGTAAATTTTACCGACCTTTTTTGTCCAAGTATCAAAGGAACTAAAAACCCAACCAGGATCGTACCCGCCATCTTCTCCATTACCGTAGAGCGCTACCAGGGCATCATCTAACGGACCTTGAATAACGTTTTCATCTTCGTTTCGACTTCCCGAATCGAAAGGAAGAGAAAATGATCGGCCTGTCTTAACAAAAGCCTGAGTGGTGAATTCGTTTACGACTCTCGACGCATTGAGATTAATGGTATCGCTTCTTGCAGTGCCTTCGTAATTGACTAACTCAGATTGATAATCAAAATGAGTCGCCCGCAAACCAGGAAAAAGGAAGCCCCAATCATTGGGACCACCCACGATGCCCCCAATCTGTACTCCTTGAACTTCCCATGTATCTTGGAAATTATTTTGGATGTTAGTTTGCTCTTCAATCGCACTCAAGGTACTAGTTTTGAATTGATTCCATGCGGACTGTATAGCCGCACTGGAGTCTATACTTGTATTATCAAATAATGACAAGTCTATGGGGGTACCTGAGCTTGTTTGCAGTTCCCAGGAATCCGAAAAATTAGCAACGGTTACGCCATCATTACCATCCGGCCCCCAAGTTAATACTAAGTTTTTCCGAGTCTGAGTTGCCTGCACAGTAGAAAGATCAACATTAGCCGCAAAACGAAGTGTGCTCTTCTCGCCGTCAACACCACTATCCGAGATGTCGAATTTACCGCTGGTCAGACCAATAATATAAGTGTCACTGCCATCTCCACCGTCGAACTGGGTTGTGTTGGTACCACCAACAGTGATCACATCATCTAGAGGAGTTGTTACTGTTGCTAAATTTTCATAGATATCATTGCTGGACCAAACTACATCGTCCGCAAATCGTATGGAACCAATGGAAGAAAGTCCTCCAGCAATAAAAATTGAATTTCGATTGTTATCGAATAACAACACTCCTTCGGTGCTGGACTGCTGGAACAATTGATCATGATTCAATGTTGAGAAAACTAATTCACTGTCATTGTTAATATCATCAATAGTATCCCGCCCCCAATCGGCATCAAACACGAAGGTATCAAATCCTTCACCACCTTCTAGCCAATCATCCCCAGCACCGCCGTTGATTATATCATTGCCGCCCATTCCGAAGACTTGATCGTATCCAGCTCCACCAGAAAGTGTGTCGTCGCCAAAGTCAGCTCCTTTGGACAACGAATCTCCAATCACTATATCATCACCATATCCCGCGTTGATCGTGTCGTTACCGGCATTACCCAACAATATATCGAAAGTGCTTGACCCTTCTAATGAATCATCTCCACTACTGCCATACAATAAACCGCCAGCATCTTTTGCAGAAAGAGAAAAATTGATTTTTTCACCTTCGCTATCGATCAGTTTCATATTCTGGAAATTAGCTGCGCTAATCCCTACCGAACTTTTTCCTGAAGAAATAAAAGCATCGCCGTCGTCATTTTGAGACAGCTCTACTTCATTATATCCCGACACCTGAATTGTATTTTGTCCTTGCTGGTCGATTATTGTAGAGTTGCCTGCTTTTAAGATGTAAAGATCGTTACCGCTACCCCCCTTGCATTACATCAGAGCCTGCAACGCCTATCAGTGTGTCATTTCCTGCGCCACCATATAACTGATTGTTCCCTGCACCACCTTGGAGAATGTCATCACCATCACCACCGACTAACTGATCGTCGCCTGCGCCACCAAACAACGTATCATTACCGGCACCACCAAACAGCACGTCATTTCCCGCTCCACCTTTCAGTGTATCTGTTATTTCCCAAATTACTGCCGTACAAAAACCCACTTTTCAACTTAATTCTCGTCG
>JAESQG010000055.1 GCA_016765265.1 Pseudomonadales bacterium
CTTACGCGCGCCATGGGTGGAAATAAAGTACTGCATTACCGTCAAACCTTCTCGGAAATTGGCAGTAATAGGCGTTTCGATAATTGATCCATCAGGCTTAGCCATCAGGCCACGCATACCGGCAAGCTGTCGAATCTGTGCAGCCGAGCCCCGAGCTCCGGAATCCGCCATCATGAATATAGAGTTAAAGGAGTCTTGTATCTCCTCTTCCCCTTGTTTATTTATCACCACCTCTGTTTTCAAGTTGTCCATCATTGCCTTTGCAATAACGTCATTTGTTCTAGACCAAATATCAACAACTTTATTATAACGTTCGCCTTGAGTCACAAGTCCACTGGCGTACTGGTCTGCTATCTCGCGAACTTCATCTTCAGCCCCTTCGATAATGGCTTGCTTAGTGGTAGGGATAACCATGTCTTCTATGCCTACAGAAGATCCAGAAGACGTTGCCTGAGAAAACCCGAGATACATCAGCTGGTCAGCAAAAATCACCGTCTCCTTTAGCCCTAAACGACGATAACAAGCATCAATGAGTTTCGAGATTTTTTTCTTAGCCATGGCTTGGTTGATAATGGAGAAGGGAAGACCTGTGGGGACGATATCCCAGAGAATACACCGACCTACAGTTGTATCAACGATAAAGGTTCGTTCCGTCGAACCTCCAAATTCATCGATAACGACTTCATGTACCCTAACCTTGATACGACTGTGTATTTCTACTGCCCCAGTGGCTAAAGCTCGCTGCGCCTCCATAGTGTCACTAAACACCATGCCCTCGCCTTTAACATTAATTTTTTCACGGGTAATGTAATACAATCCCAATACAACATCTTGGGTTGGAACAATAATAGGCTCACCATTTGCTGGCGATAAAATATTATTGGTGGACATCATCAATGCCCGAGATTCAAGTTGTGCTTCTATTGTTAGAGGCACATGAACCGCCATTTGATCACCATCGAAGTCAGCGTTATACGCTACACATACTAAGGGATGTAACTGGATCGCTTTACCTTCGATAAGTACAGGTTCAAATGCCTGAATACCCAACCGGTGTAACGTGGGTGCTCGGTTTAGAAGTATAGGGTGCTCTCTAATTACGTCAGCAAGAATGTCCCAAACTTCCGGTGTTTCACGCTCTACCATCTTCTTCGCGGCTTTGATGGTAGTCGCCAAACCACGCAACTCCAGCTTACTAAAGATAAATGGCTTGAATAATTCTAATGCCATTTTCTTCGGTAACCCGCACTGGTGCAATTTAAGCGTCGGTCCAACAACTATTACTGAACGCCCAGAGTAGTCAACACGCTTACCCAGCAAGTTCTGACGGAAACGGCCTTGCTTACCTTTGATCATATCTGCTAAGGACTTTAAAGGTCGCTTGTTGGATCCCGTTATCGCTCTCCCTCTTCGACCATTATCAAGCAACGCATCAACAGCTTCCTGCAGCATTCGTTTTTCGTTACGAACAATAATATCGGGAGCATTCAGATCGAGCAGTCGTTTCAAGCGATTATTTCTATTGATAACACGTCGATAAAGATCATTGAGATCAGAGGTTGCAAATCGCCCACCATCTAACGGCACCAAAGGCCGAAGGTCAGGAGGAAGCACTGGCAATACGGTTAATATCATCCATTTGGGATCATTACCAGATGTTTGAAATGCCTCCATTAACTCTAAACGTTTGGAGTACTTTTTGATTTTTGTTTCAGAATTAGTGGTTGGAATCTCTTCGCGAACCTGGTTTATTTCTGCTGCAAGATCCAAATCCAAGAGCAAACGCTGTACTGCTTCAGCTCCCATCTTAGCCTCGAACTCGTCACCGAACTCTTCCAAAGCCTCGTAGTACTGCTCATCTGTCAGCATTTGCCCCTTTTCAAGGGTGGTCATGCCTGGCTCGATTACAACAAAGGATTCGAAATACAATACGCGCTCAATATCGCGCAAAGTCATATTAAGCAGTAAACCGATTCGAGACGGTAATGATTTCAAAAACCAAATATGCGCTACTGGGCTCGCCAGCTCAATATGCCCCATTCGGTCACGACGAACTTTAGCAAGCGCTACCTCAACGCCACATTTTTCACATATGACACCTCGATGTTTAAGCCGTTTGTACTTTCCACACAAGCATTCGTAATCTTTTACAGGGCCAAAAATTTTGGCACAAAAAAGCCCGTCTCTTTCAGGCTTAAAAGTACGATAATTAATAGTCTCCGGTTTTTTAACTTCACCAAAGGACCAGGACCGAATCATCTCCGGGGATGCAAGTCCAATCCGAATACGGTCAAACTCGTCCACATTTCCTTGTGACTTCAAGAGATTCAATAAATCTTTCACAGTCTTGCCTCCAGAGGCATTGCAAGCCAGGGATGAGCGATATCACCCATCCGTAAGTGTTTGTTATTCGCTCTCAAGCTCAATATCGATGCTTAATGACCGGATTTCTTTAACTAAAACGTTGAAGGATTCTGGCATGCCAGGCTCCATTCGGTGATCGCCATCGACAATATTTTTGTAGATTTTAGTACGTCCGTTGACATCATCGGACTTCACCGTCAGCATTTCTTGTAACGTATAGGCCGCACCATATGCTTCTAGCGCCCACACCTCCATCTCACCGAATCGCTGGCCACCAAATTGCGCTTTGCCTCCTAGAGGCTGTTGAGTAACCAAGCTATAAGACCCCGTTGATCGAGCATGCATCTTGTCATCAACTAGATGATTAAGCTTTATCATGTACATGTAGCCTACGGTAACGGGGCAATCAAATTGGTCGCCTGAACGACCGTCATAAAGTGTTAATTGACCATTCTCCGGATAATCTGCGAGCCGTAACATATCTCGTATTTCAGATTCCGATGCCCCATCAAATACCGGCGTCCCCATTGGCACGCCATCTGTTAAATTGCCAGCTAGCTCGATAATTTCACCATCAGTCAGCGAGTCAAGATCTTCATGTTTCTGGTCAGGCCGATTGTTGTAAATCTTGTCTAAAAACTCTCGGATATCCGATACGGCCCTCTGAGATTCGAGCATTTCCCCGATTTTTACCCCTAGACCCGCTGCAGCAAACCCGAGATGAGCCTCTAAAATCTGCCCTACATTCATTCGTGAAGGCACACCTAAGGGGTTTAACACAACATCCACAGGTTCACCTTTCTTATCGTAAGGCATATCCTCAACCGGCATAATGACCGAAATAACACCTTTATTCCCGTGACGCCCCGCCATTTTGTCACCGGGTTGAATACGACGTTTGATCGCCAGGTAAACTTTAACGATTTTCAGTACACCGTGCGCTAAATCATCGCCGCCAGTGATCTTGCCTTTCTTGTCTTCGAACCGCTCTTCTTGCTCAGCCTTTTTAACTTCAAGTAACTGTCTAGATTGCTCTAATTGCTCCATGATTTTGTCATCCGCTATGCGAATATCAAACCAATTAGATTGACCAATCTCATTTAATACGGCCTCAGTCAGCTCTTGGCCTTTCGAAAGACCTGCACCACCACTAGCAGTTTGACCAACAAGTATTTGACTCAAGCGAGAGTAGGTAGCCTGTTCAATAACCCGTTGCTCGTCTTTGAGATCCTTGCGGTATTGGTCTAGCTGATCTTTTTCAATCGCAACTGCCCGCTGATCTTTATCTACACCGTCCCGAGTAAAAATCTGTACGTCAATAACAGTTCCCTTTACGCTAGAAGGTACTCGCAGAGAAGTGTCTTTAACATCCGACGCCTTTTCTCCAAAAATCGCTCTTAGCAACTTTTCTTCCGGCGTAAGTTGCGTTTCACCTTTGGGCGTTACTTTTCCAACCATAATATCGCCGGCACATACTTCTGCACCGATATGGACGACGCCAGACTCATCTAATTTGGATAACGCAGCCTCTCCCACGTTAGGGATATCAGCGGTAATTTCCTCAGATCCCAATTTAGTGTCGCGGGCAATGCAGGTAAGTTCCTGAATATGGATAGTTGTAAATCTATCCTCTTTCACCACTCGCTCAGAAATAAGAATCGAATCCTCGAAGTTATATCCGTTCCATGGCATAAACGCCACTCGCATATTCTGGCCTAACGCTAGCTCGCCCATATCCACAGAAGGGCCGTCCGCCAAAATATCTCCAGTACTTATTTCATCACCGACTCGCACCAGCGGCCGTTGGTTAATACAAGTATTTTGGTTTGATCTGGTGTATTTGGTTAAGTTGTAAATTTCAACCGGCGCTTCATCGCCCGCTGTTTCGTCAGCGTGGGTTTTTACAACAATTCGTGCAGCGTCGACGCGATCAACCACACCACCTCGCTTAGCAACCACACAAACACCTGAATCTCGAGCGACATTTCTCTCCATGCCTGTGCCAACTAGTGGCTTCTGGGTTCGCAACGTTGGAACAGCCTGCCGCTGCATGTTCGATCCCATCAATGCGCGGTTTGCATCATCATGCTCTAAAAAAGGTATCAGCGAAGCAGCAACCGAAACTATCTGCCGTGATGAGACATCCATGTATTGAACCTTGTCAGCTGATGTCAACGTAAAGTCATTGCGATGCCTAACGGGAACAAGATCATCAACTAGTTTACCGTCCTCATCACGTTTCGCATTAGCCTGCGCGATAACAAACTCACCCTCTTCAATCGCTGACAGATATTCCAACTCATCAGTAACTTTACTATCAACCACTTTCCGATAAGGGGTTTCTAAAAACCCATGCTGATTAGTTCTTGCGAAGGTGGACAGTGAATTAATTAACCCAATATTTGGACCTTCAGGTGTTTCGATCGGGCATACTCTACCGTAGTGAGTAGCGTGAACATCCCGCACCTCAAAGCCGGCCCTTTCTCGAGTTAACCCTCCTGGCCCCAAAGCGGACACACGCCGCTTGTGCGTGATCTCTGACAACGGATTATTCTGATCCATAAATTGAGATAACTGGGATGAACCAAAAAACTCCTTTATCGCCGCAGCAACGGGCTTCGCATTAATCAAATCTTGCGGCATTAACCCTTCTGACTCGGCCAAGCTCAACCGTTCTTTAACGGCGCGTTCAACCCTAACCAAGCCCACTCGAAACTGGTTTTCCGCCATCTCACCCACAGACCTAACTCGTCGATTACCGAGATGGTCAATATCATCTACCACACCAAGACCATTTCGAATATCGATTAAGGTTTTTAGCACATCCACTATATCGTCGTTACTTAGCACATTGCTACCGAGAGAGTCCGACCGCCCGAGACGACGATTGAATTTCATTCGCCCGACTGCGGACAAATCATAGCGCTCTGGGCTAAAAAATAAATTTCTAAACAGGCTCTCTGCCGCATCTTTCGTAGGAGGCTCTCCGGGCCTCATCATTCGATATATTTCCACCAAGGCCTCTAGTTGACTGCGAGTACCATCGGCTCTCAGAGTGTCAGCAATAAACGGTCCTTTATCGAGTTCATTCGTATAGATTGTTTTTAACTCAGAGATTCCCGCCTCGTCCAATGCTTCCAGAATCTCAGGCGTTATTTCCGAGTTACATTCGACAATTATTTCACCTGACTTCGCATCGACTATATTCTCAGCAACTACTTTCCCAAGAAGATAATCTGCTGGAACTTCTAGCTTATCAATGTTTGCTTTTTCCAAATGCTTAATGTGGCGGGCAGTTATCCGTCGCCCAATCTCCACCAACACTTTTTTGCCATCGGTTATTTCGAAGGAGGCTGTCTCTCCTCTGAGGCGCTCAGGGATAAGTTTAAGACTATATTGACTATCGCCCTCAACATAGAAAACATTAGTCTCAAAAAAATGTCCTACTATTTCTTCAGTCTCGTAGCCTAATGCACGCAACAAAACTGTCGCCGGTAATTTACGCCGCCGATCAATTCTCACATAAACAAGATCTTTAGGGTCAAACTCAAAGTCCAACCAGGAACCGCGATAAGGAATAACTCTAGCCGAATAGAGCAGCTTACCCGACGAATGCGTCTTTCCTTTGTCATGATCAAAGAACACACCGGGCGATCTGTGCAATTGTGAGACAATTACCCGCTCCGTGCCGTTAATAACAAATGTACCGTTGGTTGTCATTAAGGGCATCTCGCCCATATAGACTTCCTGCTCTTTTATATCCTTGATTGCCTTGTTTGAAGACTCTTTGTTATAAATAATTAGACGAATCCGAACGCGCAAAGGTGCTGCGTAGGTAACCCCTCTTAGCTGACACTCTTTTACGTCAAAGTTGGGTTTACCTAATGCGTAATCAACATATTCGAGTGCGGCACTACCTGAATAGCTGACGATAGGAAAAACTGACTTAAATGCAGCTTGCAAGCCCTTGTCTTCTCTGGTGCCAGTTGCCGCGCCTTTTTGCAGAAAGCTGCGATAGGAATCTAACTGAATTGCCAGGAGGTAAGGGGCATCCATGGCATCAGGAATTTTTCCGAAGTCCTTTCGGATACGTTTCTTTTCAGTAAAAGAATATGCCATCTGTGTTCCTCAGCTGTATTGTCTTTATTCTCGACGGATTATCGAGCTAAATTTTAGCTAATCTATTTTCAATCATTGGTACGAGTACCAATTTATTCTTCTCCATCCATTGCACTTTTTAAGCTATTTTCTTAAGCGCGCAACAACGGGAAAAGGCCGGTAACCATGCGGCTACCAGCCGTTCACTTTTTCAGCAAATTTTTAAATCAAACAGCTTATTTAACTTCAGCTTGTGCTCCAGCCTCTTCTAGCTGTTTCTTAACATCTTCAGCATCAGCCTGGCTGACGCCTTCTTTAACGGGTATAGGCGCACTCTCAACTAATCCCTTCGCTTCTTTCAAGCCAAGTCCAGTGATTGCGCGAACAACCTTAATAACAGCTACTTTATTCTCGCCATAACTTGTAAGGACAGCGTCAAATTCAGTCTGCTCTTCAACTGCTCCTCCAGCGTCGTCGCCAACAGGGGCAGCAACAACAGCCGCTGCTGCAGACACGCCAAACTTTTCTTCTATTGCAGAAATTAGTTCTACTAGATCCATTACTGACATTTCAGCGACGGCATCTAAAATCTCTTCTTTAGTAAGAGCCATGTTTATTACTCCAAATGTAGTTCAAATTTAAAATAGGTAAATAAATTTATGCTGCTTTCTGATCTTTTACCGCTGCGACAACACGCACAAACTTGCCTGGCACCTCATTGAGAGTCTGAGCAAGCTTAGTAACAGGTGCTTGCAATACAGACGCCAACATGCCTAAGGCTTGTTCGCGAGTTGGTAGCTTGGCTAATCTATCGATTTCGTGTGCGCCATAAGCAACACCTCCCACCGCTAGCGCTTTCACTTCCAACTTGTCGTGCTCTTTTGCAAAATCTTTGATCAATCTTGCGGCTGAACCGGGATCTTCAATAGATAATGCAATGATAGTCGGACCAACTAACGTATCTTTAAGGCACTCAAATTCAGTACCTTCGACCGCTCGACGAGCTAGAGTGTTACGAACAACTCGTAAATACACTCCATCGGCTCGCGCCTTTTTCCGAAGTTCTGTCATATCGGAAACCGAGAGCCCTCGATAGTCGGCTATTACAGCGGACAACGCAGAGGAGACAGCTTCGTTGACTTCAGCAACGATCGCTTTTTTATCTTCCAATCTAAGTGCCACTGGCTTACCTCGTGACTAACTTAACAGTTAGTTTACCGTTTAAAGTTCCTTGCGGAACCGTTTCGCGGCGCCAGGGTACGATCCAACTTTGGATCAATCTGAACCACCACGTCTGCGTAGGCTGGGTTTTTAAGCTATATATCTGTCTACTGACATCTTTAATCGATTAACCTAACGGATTAAAGATGTCAGTGAACTTATACTAGCGGCCTACGGTCTTTGACACGTCAACCATATCGGTTGAGCTTCAAAGTGTTATCTATTCACCAAACAGGTTTGTGCTTAAACTTCCAGAGAGCCCAAATCTACGTTAAGCCCTGGCCCCATAGTGGTGGAGATAGATATCTTTTTAAAATAAGTACCTTTGGCAGAAGCAGGCTTTGCCTTCTTAAGATCTGCCAATAAAAATTCTAGATTCTCTTTTATCGAGTCAACGGCAAAATCCAGCTTGCCAACACTGCAATGAATAATTCCGGCTTTATCTGTTCGATATCTTACTTGTCCAGCCTTAGCATTTTTTACTGCAGTCGCCACATCCGGGGATACAGTTCCAACTTTAGGGTTTGGCATCAAACCGCGCGGGCCTAGTATTTGCCCCAATTTTCCNACAACACGCATAGCGTCAGGGCTAGCAATAACGACATCAAAGTCGAGATTGCCTTTTTTAATCTCTTCTGCTAAATCATCAAAGCCAACAATGTCAGCTCCCGCTTCCTTAGCTTCATCAGCTTTTGCGCCCTGAGCAAAAACAGCTACTCTAACCTCTTTTCCTATGCCATTAGGTAACACGCTGGAACCCCGTACAACCTGATCGGATTTGCGGGGATCAACACCTAGGTTAACTGCTACGTCAACCGACTCCGAAAACTTAACGGTAGACAACTCTTTGAGGAGACCGTAAGCATCACTGATTTCGTAGTGTTTTAGGCTATCCACTTTTTCGCTAATCTTTNTTTGACGCTTGGTTAATTTAGTCATTATAAGCCCTCCACTTCTATACCCATGCTTCGGGCGGAACCCGCGATGGTTCTCACGGCGGCATCCATATCTGCAGCAGTAAGATCCGGCTCCTTCGCTTGCGCGATCTCTTCCAGCTGTGCTCGGGTCACTTTGCCCACTTTTTTTGTATTAGGTTCGCCACTACCTTTCTTAAGACCTGCCGCTTTTTTCAGGAGCACGCTAGCAGGCGGTGTTTTCATTACGAAGGTAAAACTTCGATCACTGTATACCGAAATAACGACGGGAATAGGCATTCCTTGCTCAAATTGTTGGCTTTGGGCATTAAATGNTTTACAAAATTCCATTATGTTTAGGCCATGTTGACCTAGCGCGGGACCTACTGGTGGACTTGGGTTAGCCTGACCTGCGGCTACCTGCAGCTTAATATAAGCTTCAATTTTCTTCGCCATGAGAAACTCCGTGGGTACAAACGATAACTGGCCTTCTAACCAAAAACACTGATCTCGAAGGAGTTACCTCCCCTGTTTATTTAATAATATATCCAAAGTACTGCTTAGCTCTTTTCTACCTGGCTAAACTCTAGCTCTACTGGTGTAGATCTTCCAAAGATAAGAACCGCCACTCGCAAACGGTTTTTGTCGTAATTTACCTCTTCAACAACGCCGTTGAAGTCTGCAAACGGGCCGTCAACCACTCGCACAATCTCACCGGGTTCAAATAGAGTTTTAGGCTTGGGTTTCTCAACACTGTCTTCAACTCTATTCAAAATAGCATTAGCTTCTTTCTCGCTAATAGGAGCAGGCTTATCACTCGTGCCTCCGATAAACCCCATCACTTTAGGGCAATCTTTAACCAAGTGCCAGGAATCGTCAGCCATCTCCATTTCAACCAGAACATACCCTGGAAAAAATTTTCGCTCACTTTTCCGTTTCTGTCCGCCCTTCATTTCTACTACTTCTTCAGTAGGAACTAAAACGTCGCCGAATTTATCTTCCATGCCAGCCAGNTTCACTCTTTCATCGAGCGAACGTTTAACCTGCTTCTCAAATCCCGAATAGGCGTGAACTACATACCAACGTTTTGCCATGTTTTAATGATCTCCTACCCTATCAGACTGGATACGATCCAACCCAGAAAGGTGTCCAGCAGCCATAGAATTAGTGATGCAATCAGAACGACTACCACTACTACCATAGTCGTCTGAGTCGTTTCCTGCCTAGTAGGCCAGACCACTTTTCTCGTTTCTACTCTTGCTTCTTTTACTAAGTCAACAAAAGCTTGGCCCTTGGCGGTAAGCGAACCCACCCAGAGAGCCAGGAGTGCCGCAGCTATTATTGCCAGAACCCGGTACAACAAAGGTTCTGCGCCGTAATGGGAATTACCTACTACCGCTGCCGCTACTAGAACTAGTACGACTAACCACTTTAGTCCATCAAGCTTAGGCTGTGTTTCTTCTATTTTTGTGTTCATGAACTTATCGACCTTCTCGCCATCCAATATGATGGCAGGCCAGGAGGGAATCGAACCCCCAACCTGCGGTTTTGGAGACCGCTGCTCTGCCAATTGAGCTACTGGCCTAAACTCATTGGTTATGTAGTTGNCAATTAAACAATCCAGCCGTTAATTGAGCTTCCTTAGATTAGATCTTAACAATGGACCTATCCACTACAAACCACTCTCTAATCAAATATTTTAGCGACCACGCCAGCACCAACGGTACGACCACCCTCTCTGATAGCAAAACGCAATCCTTCATCCATCGCTACCGGTGCAATCATCTCTACTTTCATCTGCACGTTATCTCCCGGCATCACCATCTCTACGCCTTCGGGCAACTCAACGTCGCCTGTGATGTCTGTCGTCCTAAAGTAAAACTGGGGGCGATATCCTTTGAAGAACGGTGTATGGCGCCCTCCTTCATCCTTGCTCAGTATATAGACCTCTGCCTCAAACTTGGTATGCGGGTCTATACTGCCTGGCTTGGCCAACACTTGGCCCCTCTCCACTTCTTCACGTTTTGTACCGCGCAGCAATATCCCAACGTTATCTCCCGCTTCGCCTTCATCCAGCAATTTGCGGAACATCTCCACTCCAGTACACGTCGTCTTTGCCGTCTCCTTGATCCCCACTATCTCTATCTCTTCGCCAACCTTGACGATTCCACGCTCTATTCGGCCTGTCACCACCGTTCCTCGACCTGAAATAGAGAACACATCCTCTATCGGCATTAAGAAATCACCGTCAATGGCTCGCTCAGGCATCGGGATATATTCATCCAACGCCTCTACTAGCTTCTTAACCGCTGTTTCACCCCAACCATTCTCATCATTGCCCTCCATCGCTCTCAGCGCTGAACCAATGATAATGGGCGTGTCGTCTCCCGGAAATTCATACATATCCAACAATTCTCGAACTTCCATCTCAACTAATTCTAGCAACTCATCATCATCGACCATGTCTGCCTTATTAAGGAAAACGATGATGTACGGAACACCGACCTGGCGTGATAACAATATGTGCTCTCGAGTCTGTGGCATGGGACCATCGGCCGCTGAACAGACCAGTATCGCTCCATCCATTTGCGCCGCACCCGTTATCATATTCTTCACATAGTCCGCATGTCCTGGACAATCCACATGCGCATAGTGACGGGCTCCGGATTCGTACTCAACGTGCGAGGTCGCTATCGTAATACCACGCTCTCTTTCTTCTGGCGCATTATCAATCTGATCAAACGCCGTCATCTCGCCGCTACCCCACACTTCCGAACACACTCGGGTTAAAGCCGCTGTTAACGTCGTCTTACCGTGATCTACGTGACCTATTGTGCCCACATTCACGTGAGGCTTATTTCGTTCAAACTTTTCCTTTGCCACCTTAAGTACCTCTTCTATACACACTTATGTTAAACAATTTGTTATCTTCTCATTACCGTATCGGCAATATTAGCTGGGGCCTCACCATATTTTTGAAATTCCATTGAAAAAGTCGCGCGCCCCTGCGACATAGACCGCACATCTGTCGCATACCCAAACATTTCACCTAGAGGAACTTCTGCGCGGATAATCTTGCCCATAGGCATATCCTCCATACCCTGAACAATCCCGCGACGTCGACTTAAGTCGCCCATCACGTCCCCCATATATTCTTCCGGAGTGACGACCTCAACCCTCATTACTGGCTCAAGTAGAACAGGGTCAGCCTCTAGAGCGCCAGACCTAAACGCCATCATTGCTGCCATACGGAACGCATTTTCATTTGAATCCACATCATGGTAGGACCCATCATAAAGAGTTGCCCTAACATCAACTATAGGATATCCAGCGAGAACACCCATCGCCATTTGTTGCTGTATCCCTTTATCGACTGCATTAAAATACTCTTTTGGAACAGCCCCACCCACGACCTCATTACCAAACTCGTAATCCTCTCCCTCTGCTATGGGCTCCAATCGCAGCCATACGTGCCCATACTGACCTCTACCGCCAGTTTGCTTGACATATTTCCCTTCAATTTCAACGACTTTTCGGATGGTTTCGCGATACGCAACTTGAGGCTTGCCGATATTGGCCGCGACTCCAAACTCTCGCCGCATCCGCTCCACGAGAATATCGAGATGTAGCTCCCCCATTCCAGAAATAATAGTCTGACCCGACTCCTCATCGGTATGAACTTTAAAGGAGGGGTCTTCTTGAGCCAATCGGCCCAATGCTAGCGACATTTTCTCTTGATCAACCTTTGTCTTAGGTTCTACCGCTACAGAAATCACGGGTTCAGGGAATTCCATTCTCTCTAAAGTAATGATCCCCGACTGCACACAAAGAGTATCTCCAGTGGTAACATCCTTTAGCCCTACTGCTGCAGCAATATCACCTGCTCGCACTTCCTTTAGCTCCTCTCTCGAGTTCGCATGCATCTGAAGTAATCGGCCAATACGTTCTTTTTTAAACTTAACGGGGTTATAGACTGAATCTCCTGATTTCAAAACTCCAGAATAAACCCGAAAAAAGGCGAGGTTGCCTACAAAGGGATCAGTTGCAATCTTAAAAGCTAAAGCGGCAAAAGGCTCATCGTCCGCCGAAAGCCGCTCTCCTTCTGACCCATCTTCAAGTACACCTTTTATTGCCTTTACCTGGTCAGGCGCTGGAAGATAATCAATCACCCCATCAAGCAAAGCTTGAACACCTTTATTCTTGAAAGCGGAGCCACAAAGCGCTACCACAATTTCTCCCGCTAGCACTTGAATACGAAGTCCACGTCGAACATCTTCAGGTGATAAGCCCCCCTCTTCTAAGTATTTATCCATTAACTCTTCAGAAGCTTCTGCGGCACTCTCTACCATTTTTTCATAGAGCAGATTTGCCTGACCCTGTAATTCTGTCGGAACTTCCTTCAGTTCGTAGGTCATACCCTGATCAGACTCATTCCA
>JAESQG010000056.1 GCA_016765265.1 Pseudomonadales bacterium
TGGATACTAGATAACGTTTGGGCCATTGATCTGTTCGTCAAGGAAATCATAGCTGCCCGCGACAGTGGCAAACAGCACTATTCAGCCCAGCGTATTTACGACTTCCTTGCTCATCGAGGGCAGACAAAAGCCGATCATTTACGGTTTATCGAGCACAACTGTGCCGCCCAAGTATTAGCTGCCATTGTCACTTCAATTTTTTCTCTGGAGCTAACCGGTTTTTTTAATGAGCAGGGGGTAGTTGCATGACTGAGGTGTTGGCTACGGATCAAGACATTGTTTTGAATTGCGAGGGGTTGATTAAGTCTTACCACAAAATGAATGATGGGGGTGATCATATCATTAGCCTACGAATTCAGGATGAGGACGCTCAAGACTTCGCTAAGATGATGGCAAGGGAGGGTTTTACAGCGGTCGTACATATCGCCATGGTGCAATATAGCCCTACTGGGGGTGGATTCATAAATCAAAAGCTCATTGATCAAACCGAGATTCCAGAATTTCCCAATCCCACCCCCAAACCGATAACAAACAAAAAAGAGCCTAAAGGGAAATACGGCATGTTTGCCAAAGGGCTGCGGCTCCACTCTTTTTTTAGAATCCCTCTTGTTTGGGAGCAAATAGGTAGCGACGAGCACTATCAGGCTTTTTGCCGCAAACAGCCTTGCGCCTATACCAAACAGTCGGGCAATCAATACGACAAGGTTGAAGCCGCACACGTTCGCAGAGTAGAGCAAGGGGCGGGCACATCTATTAAAAACACTTACGCAACAATTCCCCTATTGGCATCCGTTCATCGTAAACAACACAACCAAGGCGAAAGCGCCATCGGTGGTCGTGAATGGTGTGACAAGGCACGAATGCATTATGTATTTAAGTGGGCCTGGGTCACGCTGAAAGGCCGGTTAGGGTACAGCTCGTGGGCAGATGTTCCCCCCACTGAATTAGTCGAGTGGGCAATTGATCACGGTGTTTTTAATTACCTACCCCTAGCCTACAAAAAGGAATGGTGTGACTGGGCGGAACCAAGTGAAGCAGAGGCAACCACCGAATGAACCTACTGATCGGAATTGACCCCGGAACGAACACGGGGTTGGCCGTTTGGGGTCAAGGAGAATTACTGTTGGTCAAAAGCGGCACAGCGGTTGAGGTTGAGAGTTACATCCTGGACCGGCTTAAAACCCACGGGGTCAAACTACGAATTGAGGATGCCCGTAAGCGCACATGGTTCGGCAAGGCAGGACGGGAGCGGCTGAAAGGGGTAGGCAGTGTAAATCGTGACTGTTCAAGATGGCAGGAGTTCTTAGAGCACCATGAAATAGAGTTCAGCATGATTCATCCAAAGAACAACAGAACAAAACTTTCGGCGTTCGAGTTTAAGAGGCTTACTGGTTGGGCCGGGCGTACCAACGACCACGCAAGGGACGCCGCCATGTTGATCTACCAAGGCTAAAGAAATGAAAGAAACACCGATAGACTGGAAGGCTAATTACAAGGGGATAGTCGATGTTGAGAAGCACCTCAGAGCAACCCTCGTCCACAAGGACAGAATAATTAAGGCGTTAGAAATCGAGAACAATTGCTATAAGACTGCGCTGCTAGAGTTGGCGGCAAAACAAAAGGGTGAGAATCAATGAGCAGTAAACAACGTGATATTACCTATGGGTTTGCTTTGGTGTTATTGGTTGGCTTGATCATATTGGTGCTTTCATAATGAAAGCCCGCCCATACAGGCCAAAGGAAAACCCACAGACTCCGATAGGTGATCGATCGCNGGACCGCAAAAAGATCGAGGATGCCACGAAGGCCTTTCTTGATGCTGGGGGAGAAATAGAGCGACCTCAGAGACGTAGTAGTTCAGAAATAATAGCGGCGATGACCATCAATAAAATAGCATATAAAAATAGGCCGATATAATCTAGACGAGGATGATCATATTGCCAGAAAGTACTATTGATTTTTTTANAGAAACAGAGCACTTACTTGAACAGTGGGGCAGATGGTGTCGTGCTGACGGTAATAGTATTGGTTTTCCAGGTATTGCCCCGTTCGCCAAAGAAATACCTGATGGGTGGCCTGATCCGCCACAGTTAGCCATGATGACGGACGAGGAGGCGGGAGAAATAGAGAAATCTATGCTGTTGTTGAGAGAGTGTCATTTGTTGGCATACAAAATATCAATACACCGTTATGTTGGGCGCAACACTTTGCTAATTGCGGCAACTAAAACTCAAGTTGGTTATTCGAAAGCGCGCGAGCTGTGGAAATTTGCCGTTTTTTTCAATATGGGAAATTTATACAAAAATATTACGCTGTCTTCGATGAAGCGAGCTGGCAAGTAAAAGTCGGCAGACTAAAGGGGATAACGTAACCTGTTTTAAGGTTCTGGATTGTAGAAAAAAGAGTTTAGGAAATATCTGTTGGTTTTTCTAGGGCAGGCTTAATAAGTAAGGTGCTAGCTTTAGATAATTCTTTAAAGGTTCTATTTTTTTTGTCACCAACTATCAGAGCATGATAAGGGTCATCTGGCGTAGGGTCCGCTATAACAAACTGTGCTGGTTTCAGGCTTCTAACAAATTTAACTCCTATCGCAGCGAGTCCAAATCCTTCAAAGTTTCTAATAGCATACTCGTGGACGTTGCCATCTTCTAGCAATTGTTTTTCTAGAGTAACAGATAGTTCCCTTCCATCAGTTCTGTCTTTAAATGCCGCGCTGCTTGGCCTTACGGTTTGTGTTGACTGGTCAAATTTAAGCATATTTGGATTGTTAGGGATTCTTCTTAATAAGCGATCTTCATCTGCAACATTAATATTGTCTTCAATAAGTAACATAAGAAATTCTAATTATCGCGGGAACGTCTGTGTCTAAGTGTAAGGGATTTTATTGCCTCACTTACCTTAGTTCTATCGTATCCGATCACTTCTTCCCATTGATTGTTGGGGTCATCTAGGTCTTCAAACAAAACGATACAAGTACTTTGTGATTTTATTTCAACTTCAAGATCAATTCCGTAACAACTCCACTCCATCTGAATGTTGCCATTTGGTACTGGAAAAATATCTGGCATGGGGGTATCTGAAAGTATCATTTCAATAGCGAAATCTAATGCCCCATAGAATGCGGGTTGTGATATTTTTTTGGCATTGTATCCATCCCAGTTTTCTGCAAGGGAGGATAAATCAGAAATTTTTTCTCTAATTTGCCTAATGACTTTCGGCGTATAGTTGCTTGTAAGAAGCTCTACTGAAGTGGCGTCCGACTCAGTATAATTGTTATCTGTGAGGGTTTCATTAATAGGAGTTACTTTCCTCAGGGCCTGACTCATGTGCTATCTTCCTTCCAGAATTCATGCATCTTTGTGCTCGTTATTGATTTGAAGCTAGAATTTACGTTTTCTCTAATTAAATCTAGTGCAGAAAAAACACCATCACTTTGATTGCCAACGGGATGGCATCGTCCAACGAATCGAAGAACGAAAATTTCAACACCATCTTGAGTTCGTCGGGCTTTTTCTATTGAGGTATATAAGCGACCGACAAAGTTTTCGCCTGATTTTATGATGTGGGTATAATTTAGTTTAAATGTTTCTAGCTCTATATTTTTATTAAAGAGGTCATCTCTTAACAAGTGTGGAAATACTTCTTCAATTGAACGGTTGCCAACTTCAATATGATTTACATACGTGGTCTCTAGCTGATCTACTTGAACCTCCGCTAAGTCATGCTCTTCTAAAAATTTTTTAAATAGAGCATATTCATGGCTAATTGAGAGCCTCATTGTCGAGTAGCGAGGGTACTTACTGTCTTCACTGTGCTTTCTCCAATTCACTATCAGTCGATCCTTCTGAAATTGGACGAAATTCCCTTGATCTTGATCCATAAACATAATTCTGGG
Source organism: Pseudomonadales bacterium (assembly GCA_016765265.1). GTDB lineage: Bacteria > Pseudomonadota > Gammaproteobacteria > Pseudomonadales > DC-out160 > DC-out160. The sequence continues at coordinate 3,896 of JAESQG010000056.1, forward strand.
GATTGTCGGCTCGCTCGAAAAATGAACTGTTGGTGGGGCGTTAGTGGCTCGATTTACTAGCCCAGTTTTTTCAACGGAATGGACTACCGGGTCTTTGTGTTCAACTAAAGGATACCGGTCTTTATACTTGCCCCACAATAACCCAATGAAGCCAACATGGAAGTTTGGTATTGGGTTGAATTGTATAGAAATGGCCACCTCGACTAAAGGTGGGTTTTTAAAAGATGGTTGTTGTGGGTCATCTCTCATCAAATGCTCGCCTACAAGGTTTAATTCTTTGATTCCCTTTTATTAGAGTAGTTCCAAAAAACTAATCTTCTCTTGTACAAGTTTTAATCTTATTTGGGGGGCGACATAACATACTGTTATATAGATAATATCCCACAATCTAGCAAGCTGGGTATTTTTGTCTTTACTCTGGATTGACACGGTCTTTATAAGTTAAATGCCCATATATATCAATCCTTAATACTCATATCCCTTTAGGTGTTTGTATTATTTTATTATTGACATTATCAATCAAGAACCCTACCGTTACAGCTACCCTGGGGAAATCATCCCCCCAACGAGAATAAATTGATCAAGGCTGCCAAATTGGTGGCCTTTTTTGTGCCCCGCCTTAATGGAATCACATGCTGATAAAACGAAGCTATCTGCCTAACTGTACGTTGGCGGAGTTAATCTGTGATGATTTGGAATTAGCAACGATAGAGCGCCCATGGAAGAATAACGCGCCATACATTAGTTGTATTCCTGAAGGTGAATATCTTTGCGTTAGGTACTCAAGCAAGAAGTACCCAAACACGTTTGAAATAACGAATGTACCGGGTAGGTCAAAAATCCTGTTCCACAAAGGCAATTATGCAAGGAATGTTAAAGGCTGTTTAGCCGTTGGATTACGGATTGACCCGAAGCGATTCCAGGTAAATAAAAGCAAGAAGGGGTTTGGTTTGCTTATGGAGTATCTGGAAGACCTAGAGTCTTTCAATGTATTTATTACCCACAATTTTCCGGAGTATCCATGAGCTTATCGATTGCTGCGGGTGTTGGTCTGGTAAAATCGTTTTTGCCCGGTGTGTTTAATGTCATCGATAAGGCCGTTGAGGATAAAGACCAGGCCGCAAAGCTAAAAAGCGAGATTCAATTAAGCATTTTAAGCCACAACTCTAAAGCTATGGAGACGGCGGCCGGTGTTGTGATCGCCGAGGCTCAAGGGCATAGCTGGTTACAAAGAAATTGGCGGCCTCTGTTAATGCTGGTATTTGCTGGATTACTAGTAGCCCGATGGTTCGGGTTGACCGAAGAGATTGACGTGGCGCTAGAAATAGAGCTGATGCAACTCCTAAAGATTGGGATAGGCGGTTATGTTGTCGGGCGCTCGGGTGAAAAAATTGCTGATGCGTATTTGAAAACACAGAAATCTATGGACGGTTGAAGCGGATACTTGAGGATTTGATAATGCCAGGTGCAGATAAACAAGACAGCAAATCGATAGCAAGAGAGGCGGCACAGCTGGCGCTTAGACTCCACACTGAGCAAACACGAGAGCAAATCAAACAGATTGCCAAGGAAGACGCCCAAGAAGCGGTTAAAGAGTTCCACGAGCGATACGATTTACACGCTGAAGACTGGGTGTTTTTGAAAGAACTACGGATTGCTCACAAGAATACGAGCTCCTGGGTTAAGAAGCTCTTAATCATAGCGCTGCTCACCATTTCGCTGAGCTTTGGCGCTGATGCCATCGTCAATGAACTGAAGATTATTTTTCATAAGTAGAAAATTTAACCAAACACACCGACCCTAGCCGCCTAACCAGCGGCTTTTTTATTTGAGGCACTAAAGTGGCGCTAATTACCCAGGCATTCACCATTAATCCCGCAGCCGATGCGGTGCGCCGCTCTATTGACCCTAATGGCATTTTTGGGGGTGGTACAAGCAAGACAGAAACCACCGCTCCCACCGTCTCATTGTTTACCGCGTTAGACCAAGAAATCACAAAGGGTGCTCCTTATACCGCCACGTTCACTTCCGACTTTGCTGGGCACTGGGATATTAAGGCACCTTTTGATGGATATAGCGTGGCGGTTTCAAGTGATGCGAAAACGGCGACAATAACATGGGTGACACCGGCAATAATGCGCGGGGAGAGTTTTCATATTACGGCTAAATGTCGAAATTCAGCAGGCGAGGGTTTCGGTTTTGATCGAGTTCATGTTGGCGTTAACGCGGTTTTATTCGCTGGCCCTGGTAAAACGTATGCCGATCTTGAGGCGGCTTTCGCTGTCATGTCACAAGCGGATACGATTGTACTAAGCGATGGCACATACCTTGGCGATAGTAAAAATGTAATTAGACTAGATGGCACTAGCGCCACACAAATTAGAATGCCAAAGAGCGGCACTTACACGACAGATAATAGCGGGCTCGATCCTGTACACACGATCACTAATATGACTACAGTTATGAGTGAGACGCCGTTTGGTGTCGTGTTAGATAAGCAGGGTTTAGCAGGTAATGGTATTGAGTTGGTAGGAAATACTCCGCTTGAAAATTATGAACAAACTACTATGGGTTGGTCTAGTTTTCATTTGCTCGCGTCAGGAACCGATCGCAGGGGAATTAAAATAGCCGGTTTTGTGGTGAAAGAAAGTCAGGGCACAGGGATATGGGTAATGCATTGTGACCATATCCAATTGCAATATTCGTGCGCGTTCAATAATGGTGTTGGATTCACTAGCGGCGATAATAATGTGATGAGCATTGCGATCCAAAACTCTACCGACTGTTTGTCAGAATATAGTTTTGGTTTTGGAGAAGGGCGCTATAAAGTATCGACATATCAATGTAAGCGCACCGCAATACGGCGTGGCCTTGGCCGACAAGATCAGCGACTAGGTGCTGACCCTATGGCACTTGTAAATATGTACAGACAGAGAGATGGCGTTTGCCAGAACTACTTGCATATAGACTCGGATACCTACGAGTTTTGGGACCCCGCAGGCGGAAGCGGAAACATTAGTTTCGGGTTTGCAGCGACGGGCGTTAATGGTTATCCCAAAAACGGCAAATTTGACAGAGTTGGCGGACTTAATAATGAGTGTGGCTTGTGGTTTAACGATGGCTACGATAACGCTAATGGCTACCAGGGATTTTTATTCAAAGATGTATGGGGGCATGATTTAAGTATTCCTCAAAATGCGTTATGCACAGACGGGCCGATGAGAGTAGAGAATTTCACGCTTAGCGAAATCGACGGTTTAGGGTTGCCAGGAGCATCAGTTACTAATTTCTTTTGGAACTATCGGAGCGAGCAAGATTTAAAGCGCGGGGTTATCAAAAACGTGGGCTGGAATGGCACCGTTGCCGTTGATCAAGGTTCGCTAGCTTTTGCCGGTGCTGGGGGTGTTGACACATTTTGGAGTTTTCAGGACGGCTACCTATACGGCTTTCAAACCACAATAAGCGGCGGGGGAACGGTAACAGTAGCCAATGTCGATCAAGTTAACGACCCTGGCACCCGTGGCTATGACTATCTTGGCCGAATTGAAGAAGGCTCAGTTATCAATGCAGAGGGTTATGGCGCTCGTGATTTTTACTCTTGTGTTGGTAAAGCTGGGACCTTTTATGGCGAGAGTGATTACGAGTTAGAAAGTGATGAGCAGTGGTTGGAAAAATCGTGTTATGAATTGATTCGTCCCTTTTTCAGAGATCACTCATACACCGGAGCAACGCGAACACTAGGCACACAAACACTATCAGGGAATCGCGGGTGGTGTAGAGACGATGATGATTTATTGGATTACATTACATCGTACACAGGCAAAATCCCTTTATTAAGTTGCAGGGCTTCATCAGTTGGGACGGCAGCGCTAATAACTTGGAAATATCCAGCATCAAAGCATCAATCCAACATTACCGGCATTAAAATCTTTTTGGATGGGGAGCTAGCGGGTACAGCATCGGCCACAGCCTACGGTTTAGCGTTAACGGGATTAGTGACTAGCCACACTTTCAAAGTGCAATGCGTTTTGGTTGACAGCGTTAAGGGGGACAGCGGGCTAAGCGCTCCTGTCTTTATGGCAATAAACTAATGCCAACTAAAATAGTAATTTCAGTTGGTAATGGCGTAGGCAGAGACTATGCCAATATAGCCGCAGCGTTTGCAGGTACAGAGTGCGTCAATCGTGTCGCTAATGATGATTACGTTATTATAGAGGTTTATAATGATAATAATTTGGCGGTCATTAGCAGCGGCACCGAGCTTGTTATAGGTAGCGCTACCAACACCGTCACGATCCAACCCGCTTATGGACATGACTACTCAGCGACGGACTTTTCCAGTACGCCGTTAAAGTATGATCCTTCGCTTGGTGCCGCATTAGAGACAACGAGTTCTTTCGGCATTTTGCTTCATGTTGCAACCGACGCCTACTTGACTGTTAATAACATGCAGCTAAAGTGTGCCGATTCAAACGGGAGAATATCTTATACCGGCGATGGCAACATGGTTTTTAATGATTGCCTGATTAACGAAAATGGACAGGGAGATGCCACGGCACCTGATTATAATAATTGTTTGCTAATTCGTGATGCTAACCTGTCAAGCCCAGTCGCTAGTTTGAATTATGCGAATGCCAATCAATGCACGATGGTTGTTCCTGCCGATCTTACGCATACAGGCGACCTGGTTGGTTTGATCGGTTCTGCCACGGTAAATGAGTGCGCCGGTTTTGGTGGTGGTTCTGCTTTTAGTAATGCAGCCCAAGCGAACTCAGATTACAATGCATCAGATGACGCTACAGGCCCAGGCGCGAACTCCCTTGATAATTTAGTTTATGCCGATCAGTTTGAAAACGTAAACAACGCCACGCAAGATTGGCGAAGAAAATCCGGCAATGATTTAGATGGCGCAGGTCTTGCGGGTATCGATATTGGGTACACGATTCCTCCGGCAATACCGGCTCCTAATCCCAATATTACAAACATTGATACAGACAACATTATTAATAGCGATCAAACAAACGTCGCTATTAATGGCACGGTGTTGGACGGTGTTACCCTTGTCACGCTCAACAGTGGGCCTTTGCAAGTAACGCAAACGATCCAAGGCANACCAACAGCTACGCAAATATTATTTGATGTAGTTCAAGGGTTGCTGCCCTACGGTTCGCTAATAACTGAGATTACAGCCGGAGCCTATATCGGGGCTGCCAATATTACCTTAAACCCACCGGCCGCAAATCAGTATGTGGGCGTGGTGAACCCTGGCACTGATGTTACCACCGTATTTTACAATGCGACGACAACACCACAAACAGGTGATCAACTAGAATGGGCCACGCTATCGGGCAACTCCCAAACCGTAACCATTCAGCCGAACGGCACTTTTTCAATTGCGGGCGGCACTGGAACAGATACGATTCAAGTTAGATGGCGTGAATCTGCAACCGATACCTGGGGCGCATGGACCACGCTCACCGTCAACTCAGGCACAATCAACCAAGCACCCATCGTTACACCGCCCTCGACTCTAAACATTGAAATCCCCAATGGTGCGGCTGGGCTGGCAAAAAATGATAGTGCCTTAGTGGCTTGGCTTGCTGCGGCAACGGTTGACGATGATGTCACCAGCGGGTTAACCACTTCTGGTGATGTGTCGGGCCTTACTGATCCTGTTCCTGTAGGCAATCATTCGATAACGTTTACATCAACAGCGGATGCGGGCGGGCTAACAGGTAATGCCACCGCGTTCTTAGTTATCACAGAGGCCGCCGCTCCAAATGAAGCGCCGGTGGTGACAGCGCCAGCGGACATCACAATCGAGTTCCCCTTTGCAACAGCGGGACTGCCAAAAAATAATGCCGGCCTTGTCGCTTGGCTTGCTTTAGTCACGCTAACCGATGACTACGATCCCAATACTTTCACCATCACCAATACAGTTACGCCCATGGCCGACCCCATCCCAGCAGGGGTCTATACAGTAACGTTCACATCGAGCGCAGACAGCGGCGGATTAGTTGGCAATGATACGGCGATATTAACTATCGCTGAGGCCACGGCTCCAAATGAAGCGCCAGTAGTAACCCCGCCGGCAAACATTGCTATTGAGTTCCCTAATGATGACCCTGGCTTACCAAAGAATGACGCCACCCTGCTGGCTTGGATAGCATCCGCCACGGCGGTTGATGATACCGATAATGGGCTGACTGTAAGCGCAGACTTATCATCAATAGCGGACCCAATCCCAGCCGCTATTTACACGATAACATTCACATCGAGCGCGGACAGTGAAGGGCTAACGGGCAACGCAACAGCACTATTAACGGTTACTGAGGCCAGCCCGACCCTGCCCACCATCACGGCTCCAGTCGGTCGGGTTATGAGTTTGGATCAAGGTTTTGAGCGCTTTGTGCAAGACCCTCAAGCTGTTCTGGATTACTGGATGCCGTGGGGTGATCTAATCGGTGCCGACAGAATTGATACAGTGAACGTGGCAGTTGATACCGGGCTTATCCTGGGGGCTAACGGTGTGTTCGACACCACCGTGACGGATGATGAAGGCGTGATTCATGCTGAGAATACAGTGGTGCACGTTTGGTTATCAGGCGGTACACCAGGGACCGAGTACAACATTACAGTGACGATCGCCACAGTAGATGGGCGAACCGATGAGCGCTCGTTCTCTATTTACTGTACCCAACTCTAATGCCAAGGCGACCTAACAAGGTATGCGGTGTTAAGGCATGCAAAGAGATATCACGCTCTATGTATTGTGAGGAGCACAAAGACTACGGAGCAGAACGCAAGGCCCTCTNCGACAAGAGCAGGCCGAACTCGAATCAGCGGGGCTATAACTGGTCGTGGCGCAAGGCATCAAAGAACTACCTAGCCGATCACCCATTGTGTGTTGATTGTCGGGCTGCCGGACATACGGTATTGGCTGAAGTTGTCGACCACATCAAGCCGCACAGAGGAGACAAGGTTTTGTTCTGGGATGTGAACAACTGGCAAGGGCTCTGCTACAGCCATCACAACATCAAGACCGGCAAGGGGTTATAGCTCGCTATTCATCCATCTTTAGCAGATCGATCGGTTTCTGGCCTAGGGGGAGGGGGGGTCCAAAGTTTCTGGATGATTTATACACAACCGCTCCTGTAATGAGTATTTTACGCGGACGAAATAAGAAAATTCTTAGTGGCCAGAAATTGATCATGTCAAAACGAGGACCCGGAGGGGGCAGACGACCAAAACCTAACCAACAAAAAAAATTGGCAGGCAGTAAACACTATAAATCGGGTGCCGTTGAGTTTGAATTAATTACAAATGTTGAGCCGCCAGAATGGTTGCAACCTTTGGCGGCTGGGATGTGGGAAACGGTCTGCCCACACCTTTGCAAAAAAAAGATTTTGGCTGTTACTGACTTACATAATTTAGAAATTTTTTGTAGTTCTTATGCTTTCTGGCGACAGGCTGCCGAAGAGGTGGGTCGGCTTGGCTTAACTATTGAGACTGCTGCCGGAGGGCTAATTAAAAATCCCGCGTGTACTGTTCTAAACGAATCGCTGCGCCAGATCGCAACCTATGGGAGCATGCTTGGACTCGATCCGGCCTCAAGGGGAAGATTGATCGGAGGTGGTGGCGGGTCCACCAAAAACCCGTTCAGTAAATTTTAATGGCAAACCCAAATGTAAACGCAGGCAACAAATACGCCAGGGATGTTGTTGCTGGAAAAATCGATGAATGCCGGTATGTCCGGCTGGCGTGTAAGCGCCACTTAGATGATTTGGCACAAGAAAAAAACAAGGCATATGAATTTTATTTTGATCGAGCTGCTGCCGAAAAAGTATGTGAAATTATACAGCTACTACCACACACTAAGGGGGAGTGGGCTTTTAAGCGAATGCTTATCACTCTTGAACCGTGGCAGCTTTTTAGAACTTGTTGTGTGTTTGGTTGGAAACGAAAGAGCACAAAAAAGCGTAGATTTGTAGAGGTTTACAGTGAAATACCTAGGAAAAATGGAAAGAGCGCGGAGACCTCTGCCATAGGCGTTTACTTGTTTGCAGCTGATGGTGAATGCGGTGCAGAGGTTTATAGTGGCGCGACGACAGAAAAACAAGCATGGGAAGTATTCCGGCCAGCTCGGCTGATGTGTAAGCGAACGCCCTACTTATTAGACCATTTTGGAATACAAGTTAACGCGAAGAACCTTTGCCGACCCAATGATGATTCTAAATTTGAGCCGCTGATCGGCGATCCAGGGGATGGTCAAAGCCCTTCGGCATGGCTTGTTGATGAGTACCAC
>JAESQG010000057.1 GCA_016765265.1 Pseudomonadales bacterium
TGATGTACCGCATCCCAATCCAGTTTTTTCGGTTTAATCCCCCCCATTTGAGAGAGATAACCGCGCACCACAATCTGGTATCGTTCTCTTAAATACTTTTTTGCCACTGCACCTGCGGCCACGCGCATCGCAGTTTCTCTCGCAGATGATCGCCCACCGCCACGGTAATCCCTAAAACCGTATTTGTGGGAATAGGTGTAATCCGCATGTCCCGGGCGAAACGTATCTTTAATATCCGTATAATCTTTGGATTTTTGGTCTTGATTGCGGATTAATAGCCCGATGGGCGTACCCGTGGTCTTGCCTTCAAAAACACCAGACAATATCTCCACCTGGTCAGGCTCTTTGCGTTGAGTGGTATATTTCGAGGTCCCCGGCTTGCGACGATCTAGGTCAACCTGGAGATCTGATTCTGTTAACGCCATTCCCGGAGGGCATCCGTCAATGATACATCCGAGTGCAATCCCGTGGCTTTCACCAAAAGTGGAGACAGAGAATAATTTCCCGAAACTATTGCCAGACATGCGATTATTTTACCTTGATGAAAGTTACTCAACAATCAGATATAAGCCCCTGATTTACCAAACAGATTATACCAGCTTAGTTAACTACTTACCGGCGCGCTATACAAATTGCGCACGGTGTTTTTTTAGTTCTTCTGCGGTAAGTATAAATACTCCGTGCCCGCCATGCTCAAACTCAATCCAGGTAAAAGGCACCTTAGGAAATGCCTGCTCTAAAGCCTGATCGGAGTTACCAACTTCACAGATCAGCACGCCATCTTTAGTCAAATAATCGACAGCTTGATTTAAAATTCGCCGAACGATATCAAGACCATCACTACCCGCCGCCAACGCCATACTAGGCTCCTGTAAATATTCCTCAGGTAAGGACGACATCTCTTTGGATCCCACATAAGGCGGATTCGAAACAATCAAATCATATTGAGGCTTAGTGGCGATCAGGGCCTCAAAGCAGTCCGACTTTATCAGCGTTACCACTTCTTCAGCGCCATGGTTTTCCACATTTTGCATTGCCACCGCTAACGCTTCGCTAGAGATATCCACCGCATCCACTTGCACATGGGGTAAATTCAACGCCATTGCGATGGCAATGCATCCACCCCCTGTACACAAATCAAGCGCCCGATCAATAGAGTCGCCCCTAATCCAAGGCTCAAAGCCTTTTTCGATGAGCTCTCCGATCGGTGATCTGGGTATTAAGACTCGCTCGTCCACAAAAAAGGGCAAACCTGCAAACCAGGCGATTTGAGTCAGATAGGCGACTGGCGTTCGTTTCTCAATGCGTTGTTTGACCAAATAGGCGATTTGCTCTCGCTCTTTGGTGGTTAATCGTGAATCCATCACCCGGTTATCTGCGTCCCAGGGCAAATGTAGCGCGTAGAGCACTAAAGCAACCGCCTCGTCCCAGGAGTCCTCAAAACCGTGTCCAAGGACGACTTGGGTCTCATTTAATCTACTGGTGGTCCAGCGTAAAAAATCCCTTACTGTTACTAGGTCTTCTATGGCTGATGCTGTATTTACTCGCACAATATTTTATCCGTCATTAGTTTTGGTTTTGGATGCAGGTGTTAGTCATTTTATTATTCTACCAAAATTTCAGATATGGTTTCATCACGGGCCTTAGATTGATATTATGCACTTTCCTAAATTAGTGATGTACTGAGTAAGTTATGGAAAAAGCATACGCTACGATCATCGAAGACATTGGCGAGAATTTATCCCGCCCAGGTATGATCGATACGCCCAAACGAGCAGCGAAAGCATTTCGATATTTAAATCGCGGATATGAGCAATCTTTAGATAAAATTGTCAATAACGCGATTTTTCCGTCGGAAATTGATGAAATGATTATCGTCAAAGATATCGAAGTTTATTCTCTTTGCGAGCACCATCTATTGCCGTTTATAGGCAAATGCCATGTTGCCTACCTCCCCACTGGCAAGGTATTAGGGTTATCAAAAGTAGCCCGCATAGTGGATATGTTTGCTTGTCGAATGCAAATCCAGGAAAACCTGACTAAGCAAATTGCAGAAGCTATTGAAAGTGTTACCGATGCGGCAGGAGTTGGGGTTATCCTTCAAGCGCAACACATGTGTATGATGATGAGAGGCGTTGAGAAACAGAGCTCTTCCATGAAAACTTCGGTGATGTTAGGACAATTCCGTAGCAACACACAAACTCGCTCAGAATTTCTGTCGCTCATCGCCAATTAAGAAAAACAAATCAAAACCATACCACCTAATAAGACACCTCATAGAAGGCCTCGGACGAATCCGTGGCCTTTTTGTTACATCCTATTCTGTTCCAAATGGCTAAAATAGCAAAGCCTTTGCTGCTAACGACTCAGTTTGTGCTACTAAATTGCTGGGCTAAAAATAGACGCGAGAAAGGCAGTGTTACAGAGAGGTTAAACCCCACTAAGTGGCCTATTCTAAAATTGAATACACCGGAACCTTAAGGGCACCTAGCATCCGTATACTATGAAAAAAGTACTCGTTATTGAAGATCAAGAAGCCTTTTCTTGCATGCTGATGACCTTAGTGGCAGAGCGTTTTGGTTATGAAGCTCTGTCCGCCGCCAGTTTCGCAGAAGCATCAGAGGTTTTGAAACAACATAGTGACGATATCTTTGTCGCCATTGTCGACCTCAATTTACCTGACGCGCCCCACGGAGAAGCCATAGACCTGGTTCGCGGTTACCATATCCCCCCATTGGTCTTTACCGGTGAGTATAATAAAGAACTTCGAGAAAAATTGATTGCTAAGGGTGTCGCTGACTACTCCGTAAAAGAGGGCAACCACAGTATCGACTATGTGATTAACATGGTCGATCGTATTTATCATAATTATGCCTCGAAAGTGTTAGTCGTTGACGATGACAAATCAGCGAGAGACGTGATTTGCTCGTTACTTGAAACTCAATGCTTCCAAACACTTCGCGCAGCATCGGGCGAGGAGGCTCTATCCGTTCTAGAAGAACATTCGGATGTTACCTTGGCGATTATTGATTATCAGATGGCAGGGATGGACGGTCTAGATCTAACTCGCCGTATTCGAGAATCCTTTGACCCAACCGCACTATCCATCATTGGTGTTTCCGGCTATGGCAACAGTGATACAACAATTGCTTTTATTAAATACGGCGCGTGCGACTTTATTTTAAAACCTTTTCAACAAGAAGAGTTCCTAACTCGCATCAATCAAGTCATCAGAAATCACGACGTTACCCATCAGTTAGATACCAGTAATAAACAAAAGAATCACCTTATAGGTATGGCCCTATAGGCTCGGATATTGTTGTCAAAACGTTTCTAGATGATCATCATCAGGTCCTGGAGGTAATTGACCATGGCTCCGGCATTGCGGCTAACAAGATTAAAAACCTCTATAAACCGTTTTTTACTCTCGGATCAAAAGTAACAGGAAATGAAAAAAGTACCGGACTTGGTCTGTCTATCTGTAAAGATATTATAGATGCCCATGGTGGGAAAATGCAGTATAAAAACAATCATGAGGGGGGAAGTTGCTTTGGATTCCATTTGCAAATGATCTCTGCACCCTCGGTCAATTTAAATCAGAACATGAGCCCTTCTTAAACTACTCTGTGGCGAATAAAATAACCCGGAGCCTAAAAAACTAATACCGTTAAAATAAAAAAGCCAGGGACGAATCCCTGGCTATCATGGAATGCAACATTATTCAGCTAGGACGGTAGGAGGTGTCCATGGCTAAAGTGTTTGCTCGCCTAGACCGATACATCAATTGTCGTACCAGTCGCCTCGAATGCACTTACNTCAGCAATTTGCTGAAAACTTCGCAAACCCTCTTTTTCCGGCCGGCTCAGAGCCGGATCATCAGAGCTTGACGTTGCTTGATTGTTGGCATCCCCTGATTCTTTCTTATCATTACTCCTTGCTTCATCCACTGAACCAAAAGAGGTACTTTGTGTTTGCGCCTTATCTTNCCTCGCTTCTGCGCTTTCCNATGCTGCTCTCTCATTATCTGCAGCACTGGCATTATTTGCAGCGCTGGCATTAACCTCAGCCTTTTCAGCAGACTTCGCCCTCGCAGCAATTTCAGACTGTTCAACAACCTCGGCTTTTCTCACAGACTCAACGTCAGCCTCTGCCGCAGTAAACGCGGTACGCCGATTTTCATCTTCACTTTTCTCGCTACGCTGCTCACTTGCCTGGGACTTGGCAACAGCACGGGCTTGGTCACGGTTCTGAGACTCAAGCTGATTGTTCTCATTGCGGGCAACTCGATCTGACACGGTAACCTCATCGTTCGCAATATTACTGGCGCGACGTTCTAGTAGATCGTCGCGTCGGCTCGAGACATCGTCTTCAACCCTATGCTGAGGTTCATTATCAGCTGTATCGGTGGGGGTTACACTTGGAATAATTTGGCTGCGCGAGACTTGCCGACTACCAGCCAGGTCCTGACCTCCATCCAATGCAGATACAGATTGGGAATTTTCTTTGGGTTTTGCTTCTGCTAATGAAGATCCAGCATCAGGTTTTCGCTCTACTGCTGTAGAACGGTTAAAACCCGGTACTGACGCTCCCAGCGTATTTACCGTATTGATCATCGTTACTCTGCTCACAACTCACGACGTTACCCTAATTCTAACATGCCAGTACTGGGAGGTTTAGACCAAGTTGTTATCAGCTGGCCATCATTAGAAAAGATGGGTATAAGTAGGGGGGATTACTCTGTTTTGTTATTTTTTGTTTTGTTATTTAATGAAGTTAGTCAGTCTATATCCAAGCGCCTCAAGTAACGATAATAGCCCTTCGTCACCGGGCAAATGTAATGCGCCGACTGCAATCAATGCATTACCCTCATTCAAACGCTCCTGCATTCGACTGGCCATAATTACATTACGGTCCTCAACCAATCGTCGCAAAAATGTTGGCAGTGCTTTGACTTTGCTTTCAGCTAAATGTTTGTTGTTTAATTGGAGTAACCCTGCAATATCTTCTGCTAGGTACCGCTCTAGAGTCTCCTGTAAAACATCTTCAATCTCATCCACATGCGCAATGGTTTCCCTTAACATCTCCACTTGATCTGAAATAGCTAATTGTTCGAAAATATTGATTTGCTCCATTGGGCTCTCTAGCTGATATACCGGCTTATTTAGAGCCGTAAAGCGGCCCTGCAATTTTGCATCCATTGCCATTCCTGAGGAGTTTTGTGGCATAGATAGTAACAATGTGGCTGCCCAAGGTTTTAGCAAGACAACCATTTGTGCCATCATAGGCTGCGACGCTAAACTGGACAATAATATTGCCATCTCGTCTTCAGAAATATACTCATCAAGTCTTTTGTTATTTCTGAGCATCATGGCTTTAAACATTTCCGCTTGCGCATTTTCATCAAATTTTGCCTCTAATGTAAGGCTGTCACATCGTCCTATAAGTCCGTTTATCGTGTCTCCAAAATGAGTGACGCGACTGTCAGCCACATGCATGGTCCCCAGGAGATAACTGGGGCGCATGTTGTCCTTCTCTATCTTCCAAATGAGACCATGGCTATAACGAAGTATATTTTTTTGAGCGTACGCGTGAGACGAATAACCGAGGATACCTAGAGCGGAAGATATTAAAAAAATAAACGTAATCTTATAAAATAGAGTTAGGCCGGAAAAAGACTGTTCAGATACTCGTTTTTTTGGTGAAATTAAGGGGTGCATTTTCTCGTCCTACTCCCAAGCAACAGGTTCCCCAGCAACAGACCAAGCATCAAACAGAACACTGTATTTATCATCTATCACATTTCTCTTAATTTTAAGTGTCGGTGTTAGACATCCATTTTCAACCGTCCATTCTTCTTTGGTGACAACGAAACATCTAAGTTGTTCATGGTTTTCTATCTGACCGTTGACCTGAATGCGTAAATCGGACAGCTCCTTGATTAAAGACTCTTTAAAATTAAGATCCGACATCTGTCCGCGGGCGTATTCAGACAGGTTCAGCAAGCATATGGGTTGCGCCAAATTAGAACCTGTCACGCACACCTGCTCGACATTCTGATTGCTTAGTACTTTCTCCTCAATGGGAGTCGGAGCTACGTATTTTCCTTTGGCTGTTTTAAATAGTTCTTTGATCCGACCTGTTATTTTTAAGCGCCCATCGCTATCAACAATCCCAAGATCGCCCGTTCGNAAGAAACCATCTTCTGTAAAAGCCTCCCCTGATGTTTCTTGCTCTTTGTAATAACCCACCATGGTCCCGGGGCTCTTAACCAGAATTTCTCCCTCGTCGCTGAACTTGGTAATAACACCCGGATTGCTCTTTCCAACATACCCGACCTTCTGTTCACCANTGCGGGTACTATGGGAGTACGCCATATTTTCGGTCATACCATAGACTTCGAGTATTTCCAGACCCAATCGCTTATACCATGTTAGTACATCGTGAGATATCGATGCAGCACCACTTAAGGATAAACGGGCTTGGTCTAAACCAAGACCATTTAAAATTTTTCTTTTCACCATGGTAGAGACAATCGGAATACGCAGCAGTCGGTTAAGCTTCTTCTCTGATATTTTCAACAGCACACCCATTTGAAACTTAACCCAAATCCGTGGTACCGCAAAAAAAACAGTGGGTCGAGCCCTCTGTAAATCCTCGGCAAAGGTATCCAATGAATCTGCGAAATAAACCTGCATCGCCTGATACAANGACGCTAACTCAACAATGACTCGCTCCGCAACATGAGAAAGAGGTAAGAAAGACAGTATCCTGTCCTCGCCACTAAGCCCATAAAAGGACGCTGCATTACTCACTGTTACGGCCATACCTCCAAAGGTATGAACAACACCTTTAGGCACACCGGTTGTTCCAGAAGTATAAATAATAGTACTCACTGCCTCTGACTGACGAAGTGGGTTCTGGAGCATCGGCTCATTATTTTTTAATATTTCATCCCAGGATAGGAAANCATTCTCTGGACTTAGCGGATAAGACAAACAGGCAACATTGTCCGGTACTCCGGATCGCATAAGCTCCCAATCATCCAGTTTCCCCACAAATAATATTTTACAATTGCTGTGGGTCAAAATGAGATTAACAGACTCTGCTTTCAACGTCGGATACAACGGAACCGACACATGGCCCGCCATCCAAATTGCCAGATCGCTCATTATCCAGTGGGCGCAATTTTTAGAAATGATACCNATATTGCTACCTGGCTCTAANGCTAAAGACCTCAGGTAGTTGGCCACACGGCGCACTTCATCGCCTACCCGTTGCCAGTTATATTCGACTACTTTTCCGTTTCCAAATGGTTGTGAAAGATATAGTTTTTGCGGACTGTGTTGTTCCCAGTAGTATAACTTTTCCAATGGTAGGGTAAGAGGGACAGTTACTGAATTGGAGGCAGAGGTTATTTCTTCTAATGGTTCATTGGTAGACATTACTTTCCCATCTGGACTTAGGATATTATTGTATATGACAATATTGAGCCAATATCGCTGATCAAAAGGCTAAAGGCAAGCGTTACAATGTGTTGATACATTATCTAATATCGTTGACATGCTCGATCCATACCAATTCCGCAGCTCCTGCTTGCAACATGTCTGCTTCAAGACAAGCTANAGACGCAGTGTCCATACCTACACGCGGCGAGCTTTCTCCCCAGACTAAATAGCTAATTAGACCACTCACCAAAGGCTGNTGGCTTACCATTAATAAGTTCCCTGTAAAGANCTTATCCAGNTCCTTTACGGCTCGAGATAAGGGAATATCGGGGGTTATATTTGAGTTCTCTTNAATGTCACAACCTATGCCAGCCACTTCCTTAAAAATAGCGGCAGTTTGTTTCGCTCTTTTATAAGGACTACTGACTATGTGATCAATCTGATCACCATTCTTAGAATAAAAACTAGCAATTGTTCGCACTTGGGCCTCACCATGTACCGTTAACCCTCTCTCCGCGTCACTACTCGCCACTGTTTGTGCTTCACCATGCCGTAATACGTACAATTTCATTCTACNTTCCTATTNGGTGNATTAGANCTTGACTATTCCAGTCTTTGGCTTGCTTTCGCAAACTCAACATCATCGGTGTGGTCTCCTAACATCAAACCTTGAATGACTTGCTGTAGCGGCTGATTATCAAAAATAATAGCGTGTAACCCTGACGCTAGCGGCATATAAATATCCAGTTCATCCGCTTTTTCCTTCACCATTTTGATGGTGTTAATCCCCTCGGCTGTCTGTCCAATTTTTTCTACGGCTTCATCCAATGTCATGCCTTGTCCAAGTAAAAATCCAACTTGGAAGTTTCGACTCAAGTGTGAACTACAAGTGGCTACCAAATCACCAACACCCGCCAAACCCAGAAAAGTCATCGGGTCGGCCCCAAGACAACTGGCAAACCGTCCCATTTCAGCGAGACTGCGCGTGATAAGCATGCTACGAGTATTTTCACCAGTTTTCATCGCATTAGCCATACCCGATGCCACTGCATATATATTTTTTAATGCCCCTCCTAACTCAACACCGTATACATCAGCACTCGCGTATACACGAAATTTATCCGAAGAAAGGGATTTTTGAATAGTCGTGCATACCNATTCATCATCGCTGGCTATCACAGTTGCAGTGGGTGATCCCATTAATATTTCCTTCGCTAAATTAGGCCCACTCAGCACTCCGATAGAATGATCGCCAGCTTCTTCCTCTAATATCTGGCTCATCAAGCAAAAACTTTGCCTTTCAATGCCCTTGGTAGTTGATACCAATATTGTATCCTTAGCCAAGGAGGGCTTTATTTGTTGGACAATATTTCGGAAAACCTTACTTGGTATTGACAGATAAATGATATCAGCACCTTTTACGGCGATGGCGATATCACTGGTCGCTTTAATATCTGGATTAAGTTTAATGCCGGGAAGGTATTTAGTGTTTTCATGGCGCTCTTCGATCGCTCTCGCCAGCGTTTCATCCCGCATCCACCACTGCACNACATGNCCATTGCCAGCGCAAATATTGGCAATGGCAGTACCAAAACTGCCTCCCCCAAGCACACAGATAATACGACGTTGTTTCGTCATCTAATTCGAGATTTCCATTTAGGTTTCATTAGGCCATACAGTGATACGAGTGTAATAGATTATACGGATAATCTCCCCCATTCGGTAAGACATAACGCATANGTAATCGATAAAGTTTGACGCAGAAAAGCCTGACAACCCAAATTTTATGTTTGAATATTGAGGAGGAACTACAAATCACGTTTATGCTGAAATTACAACCAGCGGGAAAAGCCTAACTCTGTTTCCAAAAAATCTTTAGTCCCAGCAGGGCCACTCACTTCCAGCCAGACAGGACCTTCATTCGACTCGATTGATAAGTTAAAGCGAAGAAACCCATTACATTTCCTCTCAAGATACAACCAATCACTCACCAGAACATAGTCTTCTTCAGAATGAGAAAACCGCAACTTATAACCATTTTCAATTTCAAGCACTTGCTTGATGGAATCAAGAACAACTCCCAGAATTTCGGACCGCTTAGCCGGGGCATCCTCTGTTGAACAAATTCGCTTGGGATCAATTTTATACACGCTAAATCTCCAGTTGTTTTTGATCACTCGCATTAACTAAATTTCTATACTCTTTTAGGAATAGCACAATATGGCTAGGGCGAACAGGAGACTTTCGGGTTGTTTCCGTTAAATTTCAAATGCAACACCTCATAAAAAAAGTGGCTCTAAAGAGCCACTTTTTTAGTCATACTAATTATTTCGCTTTTACATTTTGTTAACGCTAAAGGGCATCTCCTTAAACACCCTTGCTTCTAATTTGATATCTCAAGTAATAATTTGTTAATTCTTCTCACGTAGGCGGCGGGATCATCGAGTTGGCTTCCTTCCGCCAATGTCGCTTGATCAAAGACCACAAGTGCCAAATCCTTAAATCGATCATCTTGNATTTCATCCTTCATTTTCTCNACTATGGGATGACTGGGATTTATTTCTAAGGTCGGTTTTGTATCAGGAACTGCCTGCCCTGCCGCTTTCATAATTTGCTGCATCTGGGCGCCCATATCATGACTCCCTAGCACTAAACATGCTGGTGAGTCGGTTAGACGAGTGGTCACCCTCACATCCTCAACTTGCCCCTCAAGTGCATCCTTTACTCGTTTTATAATATCCTCGGAGGCCTTTTCTAACTTCTCCTTCTCGTCTTTTTCGGNGGTATCCGCCAGTTCACCAAGATCTAACTCACCTTTGCTGACATTCTCGAATTGTTTACCGTCAAACTCGTTGAGGTAACTCATCATCCACTCATCTATTCGATCCGTCATCAGAATGACGTCAATTCCCTTTTTACGAAAAACTTCTATATGTGGACTGTTCACCACGGTGTTATAGCTCTCACCGGTGATGTAGTAGATTTTATTTTGCCCTTCTTTCATTTGGCTTACATAATCTTCTAGCGATTCTGTTTGNCCNTGCTTGCCTGATGAAGTGGAGGCAAAACGCAATAATTTNGCCACNTTCTCCTTGTTGGAGAAATCTTCACCAGGTCCCTCTTTCAATACTTGTCCAAACTCTTCCCATAACGTTTGGTATGCTTCCTNGTCATTNTTCGAAAGTTTCGTCAACAAGTCNAGTACCCGTTTAGTTAACGCACTCTTCATACTNTCTACGNNTTTATTNCCTTGCAAGATTTCCCTTGAAATATTTAACGGCAAATCNTTNGAATCAAGAACACCTTTAACGAACCTAAGGTAAGAGGGTAAAAACTGCTGCGCTTCATCCATGATAAAAACGCGCTGTACATAGAGTTTCAGCCCTTTTGGCGCATCACGGTTATATAAATCAAAGGGGGCNCGCTTCGGAATATACAATAGGCTGTTATATTCTAGCTTTCCTTCCACCCTGTTATGACTCCAGGACGCTGGATCTTCAAAATCATGGCTAATGTGTTTGTAAAATTCCTTATATTCGTCATCACTGATGTCGCTTCTTGAACGCGTCCAGAGAGCTGTTGCTTTATTGATAACTTCATACTCAGGCGCTTTATCTTCTTCCTTTTTCTCTTTGGAATCATCGTCCTCCTCTCCCATTGANGGCATTTCTTCTTTTTCCATTTCAACNGGCAATGAAATATGGTCAGAATATTTACGAATAACGTTTCGCAAGCGGTAACCATCCGCAAATTCGGATTCATCTTCTTTTAGGTGCAGTACGACCGTGGTCCCTCTTGCAGTTTGTTCTACATTTTCAACCGTGAACTCACCTTCTCCCTCTGACGCCCATTTAACGCCCGAATCAGGCGCTGCACCGGCTTTTCGGCTATACACTTCCACTTGATTAGCCACAATAAATGAGGAGTAAAACCCAACACCGAACTGGCCTATCATTTGAGAATCTTTTTGTTGATCCCCCGAAAGTGATTCGAGAAACTGAGAAGTACCCGATTTTGCAATGGTACCAAGGTGTTCAATAATTTCCTCTCGATTCATTCCAATACCATTGTCAGCAATTGATATGGTATTGGCCTCCTTATCAAACTCAATACGTATCTTTAAATCTGGATCTTCACTCATAAGTGAGTCGTCGGACAAACTTTCAAACCTGAGTTTGTCCACAGCGTCAGAGGCGTTAGAGATTAACTCTCGTAAAAATATCTCTTTGTTACTGTATAAGGAATGCACCATAAGATGCAGTAATTTTGAAACTTCGGTTTGAAATCCAAGGGTTTGTTTTTCTGCAGCTTCAACCATGTTCACATTTTCCTATCATCGTACATTAAAATAACCATTGCTTATATTTACAGCAATCACCGCCAATGGAGACTAGATGGGGACGAGTGGAAGATTTTTCAAGGCTACCACTTAATCGATCTCCACCTAATGTTCACCCTTTTTTTGTGATCAGATGCCGTCTTTTGAGACAAACTCTCCCCTTTGAGCCCTCTTTTTACTATTATAATAAATAAGGAAAGTACAGTAAGGATATTTTTTGCAACTCACCTCCCTAGCCTCTCACAAAAGAACGCGGTCCTTATGGATGATTCGACTCGCGGCAGCACTTCTGTGTACTTACCTTAGCAGCAATCTTGTCCATCCGGTATTTGCCGGCGATAAGCTATTAACACTCAACAAAACAACGCCTACTACGGAACCTACATTCACAGACGAAAAGGGGGTCACCGACGAAAAGGGGGTCACCGACGAAAAGAGAGTCACAGCAAAAAAACAATCCATGNCACCTTGCACAGATAAAAATCAAAACGAATTATCATGGTTTGATCGCACTCATGTGGCACTGTCACGTCGTGTGTGCAAACAAGCCAAACTATTTGATCGCTTTTTTGGTGATATCAATTATGAAAGCGATGATGCCACTAGCTTTATTAGAATTCGCAATAATTTTATATTTGAACGCAGTGAAGATACAGTTTTTGAGTTTGCTCCGAGGGTGAGAGCACGAATTTATTTGCCCAGTGCTCAGCAGCGATTTAATTTAATTATTAGTGATGATACCGAAGATCAAGATGCTATATCTTCATCCACAGAGACACTGGTACAAAATACTGATCAAAAAAATAGAATTTCAACTGCGTTGCGATGGGTTATCCCGTACGTCAAATTTGTTAGGGCCGATCTGGATGTCGGCGCCCGTTTCAGTGACGGACTCACTACCTTTGTCAAACTTCGCTCTCGGAGAAAATTCCAGCTTGATGACAATGCNANCTTAACTGCCACAGAAACTTTTTTTTGGGTGGACCGTCTCGGGTTTGGTGAAAGATCTCAGNTGGATTACGAACGAATTCTNAGCAAAACATATTTTTTACGTTGGACCTCTGCTGCCACCTTTTCACAGGACTCGAAGGGCATCGACTATAGCCAACGAATCACCGTATATCAGCAGCTCGACTCACTCCGCGCAATTTCGTACTACGCGGGAATGAAAGGTTCTACTCGACCTTACCCCNTACTGGAGGAATACGGGTTTGGNGTTCGATATCGCAAGGATATNTACAAAGGCTGGCTTTACAGCGAAGTCGAACCTGAACTATTCTGGCCGACGGAATTCGATAGAGCGACTATTTGGCGCCTTACTTTTCGGTTAGAAGCTCAGTTTGGCCAGATGCGCGACGCAAAGCGTTAGGACCCTATTAGGGCCTGCATTCATTTATACTAGCTTTGACACCAATACGAGTGCAAATTATTGCAAATAGAATCCATTGCTCTAACGCTATAAAAAATCCATTTTTAACACCTAAAAATGTAAGCTGATTAGCCAAGCTCTACTAGAATAAAGAATATGAGCCGATTGATTGTTGAAAAGTTCCCCTCTGTCGCCACCCTCTATTCCGTTTGGCTGGTGTTGTTATATCTTATCGTGGCATACGCAATCGTGTCAGGAGAGATGTTGTATCGAATGGAGCAAGTAGTTGATTATTTGGGAAACTTACCCATATCGAGTACGCGAGAAAATAGCGCAATGGCTCTCATGGTTATTGTACTCTTTGCCGAATTAATTCCTCTCTGGCTTGGCGCCATAATGATACGCCTAAAAACACCGCAACGCATTTGGATGAGTTGGCCGCTTACGGTTTTCTGCTTAGCCATAGCCTATACCGTCGTGCAAAATACAAAACAGCTTTATGCTCTGTATTATAAATTGATAGGCCCTCTGGATTGGGCTTTTGCTATGGTGACGGTCTCTTTTATGGTAATGATCATTATCGTCATTCATGCAACGGATTATTACAATGCACATTCATCCGCTATGGACAACTCTAGCGCATCAGCCACTTAAAATACCCTCTTAGAGTTAGAGACGAAAAAAAAGGCAGCTTTCCGCTGCCTTTTTTCTTTAAATCGACTCAATCAATTTACCAACCAGTCAACTCTTTCAGGGCCAAGCCCATCTCTGCCGGATTACGAACAGTTTTAACGCCAGCGGCCTCTAGGGCTGCAAACTTTTCTTCTGCCGTGCCTTTTCCACCCGCAATAATTGCTCCTGCATGCCCCATAGTTCTTCCTTCTGGTGCGGTTTGTCCGGCGATAAAGCCAACAACCGGTTTAGTGCCATTCTTTTTTATCCATCTTGCAGCATTCGCTTCCATGTTGCCACCAATCTCACCAATCATAACGATT
>JAESQG010000058.1 GCA_016765265.1 Pseudomonadales bacterium
TGCGATGATAGTTTTTAGCGACATCGGCGATCTTCTGACGCATACCGTCCGGTAGACGTACCACAAACTTATCCGCAGTCCTGCTTCCTGGAACTTTCACTTCAGTATTCATGGGCGTTTTGGTTTCTCGCTGTGGGCTAGGCTGCTATTGTTTAGCTATTCAGCAATAGTAGCATTTTAATATATTATAGGGTTACAACTAATTGCTACAATAGTAATTCAGATATCCATTATAAGCTCTTAATATATATGGGCAATTAGAACTCCTTTTAATCTTATCCCATACAACCGCTATCAAATATATCTCTTGGAAAACTCATATATAATGTAGATCAAAATCAAAAATATCCTAGGGAAAAACAAAAATTTCTTTGAAAGTGAAGGGCTTGGTAAAAAAATGCATACTAGTGGCACGGAAATAGATCTGTATGCGTGATTTATAGGCAATATTTAGCCTGCCTTCTTTAGCTAATCCGACTAAGTAAATACAGGGTCTGTTTAGACGTAGAGCTATGTATGTTTTTAGGACTATGTTTGTAGGACCATCTTTGTAGGACCATCTTTGTAGGACTATGTCTATAGCCAAATAGCGTTCTACGCCGCTGCGTCAGTTTCAAGAGCGACGTCTACCACTAGCTTTATATCGTTTGGGGTAGAGTGTTTCTATAGGTAATCATCCGCACCGCTTTCAAATGCCCGATCGCGATCTAATTTCGAGTCTGATTCAGTGAGAAATATGACGGGAACCTGTTTCAAGCTTGGGTCTTCTTTTATAAATTCACAGACTTCGTTAGCGGACATATTCTTGAGTGGGGTGACAATCAAAATAAGGTCAACCAATCCAGTTTGGGTTCGCGCCAGACATTCTTCACCTGAGCTGATGTGTTCAACATTGTATCGTGGGCCGACACTATGGTCGATGTAGCGTTGGTAGGCGTAATCATCGTCAATACAGAATATAGTTAAATCTGCGCTCGTCATTGCCGTTCTCCAGTCAGGTTAGTCCATTCAATATTGGTGACTGAATTAGGGCCTGCTTCGTCTCTTTGTTATGTTGCGGTTTGATAAGTTAGCTTCAAATCCCTTTTAATAAGTATGAAGCCTTACGTGTTTTCTCTTTCTGTTCTTTCTGTTCTTTCTGTTCTTTCTACCAATTAAAACGACGGTTGTGGGGACGTTGTTTTAAATATTTGGTTTCGGTTAGTTATACATTCGTTCGGTTATACATTCGGTTGATTGTAAGGTTGCAAACCCTGTGCCTAAACCTGTGTCATATTGTAAACCCAGGGGATTTTATAAAATTAGATTATTATTTAGTGGTTTAGGCGTATGAAAGTCTTGGCGATATTATAATAGAGTCTGTTTTTCAAATTGCGAGAGTTAGGTATGGGCTAAAGAATTTGCAAATAATCGAAGCAAAATGCAATTTGTCCTAGTGATCTGCATATATTGCTTTGCGAAATGCAATTTTACTCGATTTCTTCCTCTTGAGTTATTTCGTCCTCTTGAATTATTTCTTCTTCAGAAACACTGTTGTTGTTATCGATTTGACGCTGAATATATTCAGCGGTTAGCCAATCAATCTGAAGGCCTGAGACCCAGTCACTACCATTGGGGATCTCCAGTGGGAAAGGTGGTGGCGGATTTTCAACGCCTAAAACGATCAAATGATATTGATTGGGCGTAAGTCCTTCNATCATAAAGAATCCGTCTGGTTCAATCGCACCTTGGCCCGCTATGCTGTTGTCTAATGTAAGAATGACTTGCACCAGAAGCCCCGGTGGTATGTCTCTGTCGGTGTACAGCACGCCGTCGATTCCCGCTGTCCAAGTTAGCGCCGGGTTGTATTTCAGCCTTGAGGTGGGTCTCAGCCTCACTATAACGTTTTCATCCGCCGATGCCATACTCGCGTCAATGGTGCTTTGATCAATCCGTATGGAGAAGCGCTGGTGCGCAGGGAGTCCGCTTATATGAAAATAGCCATTCTCATCTGTGATCCCTTGCTTAGTGTCTACTCTGACTACAACACCTTCAAGAGGGTCTTGCCCCTCACCTGGGGAGGGCGGGGTTTTAACATATCCTTCCACTATCCCTAGATTAAGGTCGTTATAGGAATGTCGCTGGACGGCGGAGTCAGTTGCGCTAAGGAGCTTCTTGGTACGCAGTTTTTGCTTGTTTGTTATCAGACCATCACGCAATGTAAGTTGTAAATTTATACCTGTTTTTGACGCAGTGATGCTCGCAGATGCACGTTCACTTACATACCAGCTTAGCGACAACCCCCATAGATTGTTTCCGTTGTCGGGCCGAGTTCCCTGCAAACTTAAACGCCAGGGTAGATAGCGACTTTTTTCAGTCCACGGGTTATCTGTCGTACCTTGATAACGGTATTTGATGGACCAAACTGACGCATCACTGATGTTGCGATCCACAGCGAGAATATTAGTATTAGTAAATTGGTATACCGCTCCAGCTTCGCCGGAAAAACGAATATGACTATCATCTTCGCGCATGTCTAAAGCGTCCAGCGAGATGTGGAAATTCAAATCTCTATTCCACCGATAATCGGTTTGTACGAATAGTGTGTTTAAATCAGGTGTGTTTGTCAGCAGGGTTTGTACTCTCCATTTTGCGAAATGCAAAACATGAAGAATTTTGTTATAGGTCGCGTATTGATATTGTAACAAGGGAGATTGGACTAAAGGGCTGTTCTCATCGATAGATTGTGTCGATATTTGCAAAGATTGTGATTGCCANAGNGTGAAATTGAGTTGCGCCGAATAGTCAGTATTTTCTGGATTATTGAAACCTTCAAGAGAAAAGTTAATAGTGTCTTTTAGGCGCCAATTAAAGTCAAAGCCAGCTTGGGATACTGAGGTGATCTCGGTTACGGGAATCTGAAAAAGGTTAACTCCCGCGCTTATATTTTGGATCAGACCGTATCTGGCTTGTATTAGACTAAACTGCCCTAAAGAGGTTGAGCCCGTTACCAACCTAGAGTCCCATTGCTTGGGTTTTAACAATAGGGCGTTATCTGCGGCGATCTGAATGACAATTTCCTCCTCCGAACCATCGGGTAGGAAGAGTTGCATGACAACACGATCACCACTGGACACAAACCGTTTTTTGATTTCAAAAATACCGGCTTCATCAGCGATAAGCGTATCTTCTAAGAAACCACCGATTAAAACATCTACCTCAGTACCTGGTGTTGTGTGACCCTGATACTGAAACGTACCCGCTCCTTGTTTACGTTCATTTGCATCGAATCTCATGCCGGACGTAACACTAACTGAAGGCACTAGTAGCGACGGAGTATATTGGGTGTTGCCCAGTTCGAATAAATAGAAAGAAGGTTTCTTTTTCTGTTGATAATTCCAGTAGCTTATGACATCGGTTTCGCTGCCATTGTCGGCAGTTAAACCGCTCCATTGGAGGTTCCCATCTAAAATGTCGATACTCACGTCGTAATTACCATCGAAGCCTAATTCATCACCGGCGGGTCGGTGTAAATTGAGGCTATAGCGCATAGCCGTCAGATATTCTTTCTCAGGGGTAATAGCTGGGATGCTATCTAAATGTTCCTGCTTTCGACGTTGACTCCAGCGATACTCTCGCGATTTTTTTCGATCTGCTTTACGCTCTTCCTTGGATTTGAAGTGTGGATCCACGCCTAAATAATACCGGTCTATGCTCCAGTTAAATGTAGCGGGCAGCCAAGTACGCCAAGCGTCCCATTTTAGCCATACCGTATTTTCTATGATAAAAAAACTATCCTTAGGTAGCGCTATTGATTCGTTCGAATCGGAATTACCGTATAAGTTCTGATCGCCATCGATCCAAAATATTCTTCCCGAGGGTTGCATAATTGCTTGGCAATATTGTCTATCAATATCACACTCGGCTTCAATCTCCAGCCACTTAAAGATATCAGCTATATCGAGATAAGGGGATTCATCAATATCCATCATCACCCGATAGAACGAATCGCCACTATTTTTAACTCGCAGGAGGATATAGGATTCTTCTAAAATGGGGGCTTCGAGGTCATCGAGTTCATCGGCGATGCAATTAGGGATTGATTGCATCGAAATAAAAATAACTGCTATGAAATATATTAAAAAAAAATACTTAGAAACTCTCATCAGCTTATGAGGATTACTCAATCCTACAGGTCTTGCTACCTACAATTTCCTTATTGTCCGCTATCATCCAGCGAATAAAAAATGGACCCGAGCTAGTGGGGACCCAAGAGGTCGAAGATTCGTTGCGGCTTTCTCTGTAGCTGACAATATGTTCTGTGAGTAGTGGTGTCTCGGTGGAGCCGGTTGAAGGGAATACTTCTATCATACCGTCGAATCGCCAGATGCTCGTATTGTTAATGATAAAGGCTAAAGCATTGGTTTCAGGATCAGTTGTACAGGCCACATCAAGAATGGGACTTCTCTCCCCCTTGTGCCCAAATATGGCGACGCCTGTTTCCATTTTTATACTGAGTTCCATGCCTAACATGTCGGGATTATCGTTGCTTGTTTTTACAACTTGTGCCGCTTCCAGCATGCTCACTAGTAGATGGGTTCGGTAATCCCCCTCCAGCAATCCTTTAGGTGGGCGAAGTGATATGCGAATATTTCTTTTCTGTCCTGGTTGTAGAGACAGGGTTCTAGGGCTAACTCTAATAAAACCGGTAAGGTTTTCTATCTCCGCTGTTTCAGGTCTTAGGCTAGTGCCCAGCGCGAGCGCTTTTGAGTCGATGGCAAAATAGGTAGGCTTGATCGATAGGCGAATTTTTCCGTCTCCGTTGTTAGTAATAATAAATGATTCTGTTTTCGGACGAGTTAAATCAAAGTCGACTCGTCCTGGTGCGACTAAAAACGAATTTCTCGCAGAGCTTATCTGTGGAAAAACTGAGAGGGCTATCGTGAGGAGTAGACCGAGATGAGAGCACCTAATTGCAATACCGATTTTCATTATAATTACCAAACGATAGTGGCTAAAAACTATTAGTAATAATACAAAGTGAGTATATATACACTATAGCAAGGAATATGAAATCTTGGGGTAGCCCGTGATCGTACGGGTCATACTTACGTAAAAGAAAAATGCAGAAACACAAAAAAGACGGCTTGTTACAGCCGTCTCTATACAAGAATATTTATCTGTGCCTAGTTTACTTTGCGTATAACAACCAACTAGTTATAAACAACTCGAAAAGTAGCTATTGCAGAGTAATCACCGGGCTGATCTTCGCCTTCAATGTGAACTGTAGCGCCCACTCTAAGGTCTGCAAGCAGTCCGTTTGAGTTGAATACGCCATTACCTGCAACGGTAAGATCTCCACCCATAGTGAAGCTATCCATGGTGATTTTTGTTGTAGAATCTTCTCCCAGACCGCTGATAAGAATCACTGAGTTTTCTACTACACTGGCTGTAACTGCTGAATTAGGTTCGCCACCTGCAGAGAAGGAGACGGCATTGTTATCCTCTGGTGATGTGGTGATTGATTGGGTGGTACCGGCAATTATTTCGTCGAAGGTGAGGTCTTTGTTCTGTGTCAAAGTGATTGGCTTTAGTAACCGAAGAGTAGTATTAAAATACGTTTCTTGTGCATATACATTAGATTGTAACAATACTGTTAAGCTTAGCGCCGCGATAGCCGCCAT